>NZ_JAWPOH010000063.1:0-17606 GCF_037671525.1 Methylobacter svalbardensis | reverse complement strand
AAATACGGAGCGGCAGAAATATCAGTTCCCGTATAAAAAAATTGGGACAGCGCCATTCAGCTGGAGTGTGAACAGGGCTCTATCTTAAATTAAGGCATTATTTGTCTGGACAATGGGGTCCACTATATCCCTTCGGTAAATTCCAGCATGATTCTTGACGGACTTACCTGGTATTGCTTGACAAGATTCGCAAGTATACCCATGAAATCATCATGATAGAATTGCCTTGGGCTGATATTAATCGCCAAATGAGGTAAATGTACCTGTTGCCTATCCCACTGCCTAAGATGAATAAATGACTGCTCAAGCACCCAAGTACCCACTGCCTGAATCAACCCGCACTCTTCCGCAATAGGAATAAACTTATCGGGCGAAATAAAACCCTTTTGAGGATGATTCCAGCGAATAAGAGCTTCAGCCCCGGTAAGATTGCCGTGATAATCAACCTGAGGCTGATAATGCAAGGACAGCTGATTTTCATCCAGCGCTTGGCGCAGCTCTTTTTCAATCAGCATTCTTTCCATGACAGCTTCCTGCATACTGTGCTGAAAAAACTGCAACATATTACGACCGCCGTCTTTAGCGCGATACATGGCTGTACCGGCCTGTTTAAGCAAGTCGTCGGGCAGACCGCCACTCTCCGAAAACATCGCAATGCCGATACTGGAAGAAACATAGAGTTTGTGGTTCATTACCGGATAAACTTGGCAAACAGCCTGTTGCAGCTTTTCCGCAATATACCGGGCTTCATTGCATGCCGGTTCTACTCGTCCACTCAGTTCAGTCAGAATAACCACAAACTCATCGCTACTGATACGGGCGACCGTATCGCAACCCCTGGTACCGAGCTTTAATCGATAGGCAACTTCCACCAGAACCCTGTCCCCAATCGAATGCCCGAGGGTTTCATTAATATTTTTGAAATGATCAAGATCGATAAATAAAAGCGCGCCATTCTTCCCCGACCTTCTGGTAATCGCCAACTCCTGAGTCAAGCGATCATATAATAACCGTCGGTTGGGCAATTCAGTTAAAGGGTCATAAAAAGCCAGCCGTTTAATCGCTTCCTCATCATTTTTTAACTGACTAATATCACTAAAAATAGCGGCGTAATTACTGATCTCATTGGTTTCATCATCCCGGATTTCGGTAATGGTCAGCAACTCAGGATAAACCTCACCATTTTTGCGTCGGTTCCATATTTCGCCTTGCCAGAAACCGTATTTGTTGATTTTTTCCCACATCGCATGATAGAACTTTTTATCATGCCGCCCGGAACTGATAATGGCGGGTGTTTTACCGACAACTTCCTCTTCGGTATAACCGGTAATTCGAGTAAAGCCGGCGTTACAGGTCTGAATGACTATATATTTATCGGTGGTGATAACACCTTCCTGGGCATTATCGATAATCTTTTTCGCTAAACCCAGGCTCTTTAACGAGCCTCTTAAAAACTCATCCCTATGCGCCAAGGATTCTTTAAGCTCTTCAACATAAGTACCGCGAAATCCCGCCAATATGTCTGCCAGATTAATAATGCCGATTAAATTATTTTCATGATCTTTAACTCCGAGGTGCCGAAAACCGTTTTTGAGCATAATTTTCTTAGCTTGATAAAGACTATCGCTCTCGTTAATGGTAAGCAAATCCCTGCTGGCATAATCCGCAACGACCGGATTCAGCATCAAAGAAGCCAGCGCCTTGACCACATCCCGCTCAGTCAGGATACCGACTGATTCGTCGGAAAATTCAACCCGTATCGCATCTGAATGCGAAGAATGCATAAGCTTGCTTGCTTGAGCCATGCTCTGCGTTGATTGGATAATCGGTGGAATAGGTTTTAATACGCTACCCGCCGTTTTTAAAACCAAAAAAAACTCAAAATTGTGCCTCTTAATCACATCCGTTTGAGAAATGATGCCCTGCTGTTTACCACGATCATCCGTTACGACATAATGGCGAACGCCATCTTTTTTAAATTTAAGCGAAACTTCTTCCAGACTCTCATGTTCGTTAACACAAATAACCGGACTGCTCATACCTTCAGAAACTGGCGTGGAACGCGCCTCAACTGAGGAGAAATCAAATTTCAATACATCTCTTTCTGTCCAGATACCAATAATTTCATTGCCTACCTCAATCAAAATAGCGCTACAGTTTCGCTCCACCATTTTGACAGCCGCGTCATGCATCGTCTCATTGGGTAAACAGGTCAACAAAGTGGTTCGGGTAATATCCTTTATCGAGATGCCATTTAAATCAAAATTGCTCATGTACCCTCTATTTATATACGCATTAGCCAACCAATAATATCATCAAGACACCATTAACTAAAATCCAGCCCCACTAAAACGCCGGATGCATCCAGATGAATTTATCAGCAACAAGCCGTTCAAATAACCATCATGATGGTTATTTGAGGTTCCACTATGTACCTCATAACCCGTTCAACCATCAATAAATCCCAAGGAAATCTAGCATTAAAAGCCCGTTCAAATTAAAATAACCGACTTATTATCGTGCGCATTCAATAAACATAGCGTGACCTCCAAACCTGACGGACTTTTAATGACTGATTATAAACTGACCCACCTTAAACAACTGGAAGCTGAAAGCATTCATATTATTCGTGAAGTTGCAGCCGAATTTGAACGTCCGGTGATGTTGTATTCTGTCGGCAAGGACTCTGCCGTGATGTTGCATTTGACCATGAAAGCCTTTTATCCCGGCAAACCGCCGTTTCCGTTGCTGCATGTGGATACTACCTGGAAGTTCAAGGAAATGATCGAGTTTCGCGACCAGATGATCAAACAGCTGGGGCTTGAGTTGCTGATTCATATCAATCCAGAAGGCGTAGATCAGGGCATCGGGCCTTTTACCCACGGCAGTAAAACACATACTGACGTAATGAAAACCGAAGGGCTCAAGCAGGCGTTGAATAAATACCAGTTTGATGCAGCTTTCGGCGGCGCGCGGCGCGATGAGGAAAAATCGCGCGCCAAGGAACGGGTGTATTCGTTCCGTGACAAGAACCATCGCTGGGATCCCAAAAACCAGCGCCCCGAATTATGGAACATCTACAACGGCAAAATAGACAAGGGCGAAAGCATCCGGGTATTTCCGCTGTCCAACTGGACGGAGCTGGACATTTGGCAATACATCCACCTGGAAAATATCCCCATCGTGCCTTTGTATTTCGCCAAGGAGCGCCCGGTTGTTGAGCGCGACGGCATGTTGATCATGGTTGACGATGAGCGCATGCCGATCGGCCCCGAGGAAAAAGTTGAAATGAAAATGGTGCGCTTCCGTACCTTGGGCTGCTATCCGTTGACCGGCGCAGTCGAATCGACTGCAACAACGCTGCCGGAAATCATCCAGGAAATGTTGTTAACCACAACCTCTGAACGTCAGGGACGGTTGATAGACCACGACCAATCAGGTTCCATGGAGCAGAAAAAGCGCGAAGGCTATTTCTAAAAGCAGACAAAGGGCGAAAGGCTAAGGGCTAAAAGATGGCGCGATTTGAAGACTTGGATGTTTGGCGGCGCTCATCTCGGCTTTGTGTCGACATTTACCAAGGCTTGACTGCTTGTAAAGATTTTAGTTTTAAAGATCAGATAACACGCTCTTGCTTGTCTATACCCAGCAACATAGCAGAAGGTTTTGAGAGGGGCAGCGATAAAGATTCAAACAAATTCTTTTATTACGCAAAAGGCTCCTCCGGTGAATTGCGTACTCAAATCTACATAGGCATCGAAATTGGCTACATTTCAAAAGAAACAGGCATTTCCTGGAAAAACGAAGCAGAACACATTTCAAAGATGCTGTCCGCCCTAATCAAATCGCGTTCAGCCTAGCTTTCGCCTTTTACCCTGAGCCTTTCGCCTAACTCATATAATTTTTTTTGGAAACCCCATGTCCCACCAATCCGATTTAATCAGTACCGATATTGACGCCTATTTGGCGCAACATGAACGCAAGGAATTATTGCGCTTTTTAACCTGCGGCAATGTCGATGACGGCAAAAGTACGCTGATTGGCCGCCTGTTGCACGACTCCAAAATGATCTATGAAGATCAACTGGCTGCGGTTCAGGCCGACAGCGTCAAATCAGGCACCACCGGCGCCGGCAAGATCGATCTGGCCTTGCTGGTTGACGGCCTGCAAGCCGAACGCGAACAAGGCATCACCATTGACGTGGCCTACCGTTACTTCTCTACCGCCACGCGCAAATTCATTATTGCCGACACGCCGGGACACGAGCAGTACACCCGCAACATGGCGACCGGCGCGTCAACCTGCGATTTGGCGATTATCCTGATCGATGCCCGTTACGGCGTGCAAACCCAGACCAAACGGCACAGTTTTATCGCGTCGTTACTGGGCATTCATCACATCATCGTCGCGATCAATAAAATGGATTTGGTTGAGTACAGCGAAGCCACGTTTGAAAAAATCAAACAGGATTATCTGGATTTTACCCAGTCGCTGGCTTTGCAGGACATCACCTTTATCCCGATGTCGGCGCTGGACGGCGATAACGTGGTCAATCCCAGCGAACACATGCCCTGGTTTACCGGTCAACCGTTAATGGAAGCGCTGAACAGCATCGAAATCGCCAATGACCGCAATTTTGACGATGCCCGTTTTCCGGTGCAGTACGTCAACCGCCCCAACCTCGACTTTCGCGGTTTTTGCGGCACAGTCGCTTCCGGCATTTTCAAAAAGGGCGATCAGATCACCGCCCTGCCCTCCGGAAAAAGCAGCAAAATCAAGTCCATCGTGACCTATGACGGCGAACTGGAACAGGCTTTCCCGCCGATGGCCGTCACCTTGACGCTGGAAGACGAGATCGACATCAGTCGTGGCGACATGCTGATCGGCACAGAAAAAACAGCACCAACCGTCTCGGACAAATTCAAAGCCACTATCGTCTGGATGGCTGAAAATGCGCTGACGCCGGGTCGGCAATACACTATTAAACTGGCGACGCGCAGCGTGTCGGGTTCTGTCGCGATGATTCACCATAGAATCGACGTCAATACGCTGGAGCACCATGATGCTGTCGAACTGCACTTGAATGAGATCGGTTCCTGTACGGTTTCGGTCAACGCGCCGGTCGTGTTCGATCCCTATAAAACCCATAAAGGCACCGGCTCATTCATTATCATAGACCGCTTGACCAACAGCACCGTCGGCGCGGGCATGATTACCGGCAGCATTGACCAGGAAAATCTGCAACCGGTCAGCCCCGAAGAACGCGCCGCACGTTTTAGTCAAACGGCGACAGCGATTGCTTTGACCGGCTCAAATGCTAAAGAAATCGCCTATCAACTGGAGAGGAAACTATTTGATAACGGTCATGCAGCGACCGTTTTAGAAACTCAAAATACCTCGCTGATCGTCGCCGTTAAAAATGCCGGACTGATTTGTTTATGCGTTAATTACAGCGCCAATCTGGCGGATATGAATTTTGATAGCGATACGCAGACTGTTGACGATATTTACAGCGCGTTGAAAGATCAAAAAATTATCTATTAGGTTGTTACCGAGAAATGCCGATGCGTGGCGAGATTTGCAACCTCGTTTTCTGGTTTTCATGTTTCAGAGACTGTGAAAGTATTATCAAAATCGAGCTGAAAAAATGTTTTACCACAGAGAAAACAAAGGACACGGAGAAAATAACAGCATTAATTCAATGCATTAAAAACTTCGTGTTATCCGTGTTCTTCGTGGTTATTTCTTAGATCTATGTTAAAAACGAATCTTTCACAGTCTATCCGGCGTGGAAATCCATACTGACTCTGTATATGTCGTCACGCTTTGGTATGCATGCCGACACTGAAGCATGGGAACGAAGGATTGTGTTTTAAATCTTTTTCGTGCTTTTCGTGTTTTTCGTGGACAATGTCTGTCAACTCAACCCCACAAGCCTGAAACTCATCACCTTAAAATGAAAAATTCTGAATTCTCAAAAATAAGAGCTTCCGGCGTGGGCTATCTGATTAATAGTATCCAGACTTTATTTGTCGGCATGTTAAGGATATGGACCATCCCCATTGTATTAATGTTGAGTGTCGCGTCAGGCTTCACCACCTACTACGGCTTGTCCCATTTTATTACCCCATGGATTGCACTGGTTATTACCATTGCCATCCAATCTATCATTGTTATTTGTTCGCTGGAAATTGCCGGCATTCATTGGCGAGCCAACCGGATGCGTTATTTTGCGGTGGTTTGTTCGCTGTTAATTGCGCTGAGCGCTTCGATTTCATTCTCTTATTTCAAGTTTTATGAAATTTCCGAGCAGGACACTCAGCACATTAACCGTTTAAATCAAATCAGAACCGATGTAAAAACCTATATAGACCATGTCTTGGCCATTAAAGGCGATGTTTTAAAACAACAACGCGCCGATATGGAAAAAGCCTCGCTTGAAGTATCTCAGGCCTATTTTGGCACGCACCCGCAAATTGTTGAAGGCTATAAACATCAAGTGGGTGAAGGACCGTTCTGGAAGCATTACAACCAGATTTACCTGGAGAAAAAACAGCAACAGGCCAAATTCGATGATGATTTTTCTGAATTGGACAAGGATATTCAACAGTTGCAAGCCACTATCAATGACCTGGATGTCGCGCCGAATGTTGAAAATGCCTACTATGCGATGCTAAAAAACTTCCACAGTGTCCAATTAAAGATCAACCTGTTATCCGGCAATATCGGGCAATCCTTACCGGAAGCGCCCTTATTGATGACTTACAAACAATTCACCGCCGATGTCCAGCCTTCGGCCGCGATGTGGTCCGAGTTTTCATTGTTCGCTTTTGTTTGTGCGGCGATGGTTGATTTTTTTACCGTATTACTGTCATACCGCCTCGAGTTCACGGCCCCCGGTCCATTGACCGCAGAGGAAGAAGAGCTGGTTTTTGAATGCTTAAGACAATTCACCGAGTTTCGAATCAATAAAAACGACGAGCTTGAAATGATCATAGAGAAAACCGAACTAGAACGAGCCAGGCGCTACTCCGACTGGTCAAGAATGTTTGCCGTAGGCTTGTTATTAAGCCGAGGTTTCTTAAGAAAAATCGATGACAAAACCGTCGAATTCGCGCCTAATCTTTATCCATTGATTGCCGAGAAAATGGGCGATAAAATTAGCCGATTAAAAGCCGAGTCCGCCCTGAGCAGACAAGTAGATGCTGATGAATAGCTCCAGAACTGAAATCGACAAATGGTTTATTGAAGGCACCTTAGCAGGCGATGATCTCGTGCTGTCAGAGGTATGGGAACCCGTTTTTGATGTTGATCGCCAGCTTGTCCATACCAAAATCGGCCCTTATTGGAAATTATTTTTACGCCCCGAAGGATTTGTTAAACGCTTTTATCACCATGTTTATCCATTACCGGTTGAAAACTGGCGCGTTACCGAACAAATCAAGCTTTACGACGGCTTTTGTACCATTGATGTAGCGCTGGACATTCGCTTTCAGGCTACATTGAAATATGCTCTCAGCAATATGGATATCTTGTCTGACATTAATGAGCATATTAAAACCGCCTATGAAGATTTGCTAATTAACCTGATAAATAAAGAGTTAGTTAGTTTATCGGATGGCGCCTGGGTACAAAAAGGCGTATCCGACATTGAAAAGAAGATTTCTTTGGCGGCCAGTGAAATGCTGATAGTGCAAAATATCCAATCGCAAATATTATGCACCTTAAAACCCTCATTTAAAGAATTCCCCGACGTACAACTGCCCCAAGAAAATGTTTATTTATGCGTCCTTAAAAAAAGCTTTGAAGTTAATGATGCGAAAAGAGAGGAATTATTTCGTCAGGAACAAGAAATTGAACAGCAGCAATTGGAACATAAACAAAAACAGCTCGATCAACTAAACCGCGATGCTGAACTGGAACGCTTAAAGCAAGCCCAGGACGCCTTAAATAAAAAGCTGTTGCTTGAAGAAAAAGAAAATCAGCTGCTGGAACAGTTTGAAGTTGAAAGACGACTCCATGCCGAACAAGTTAGGCATGAGAATAGTCTTAAGGAAATAACCCTGGAAGCGAATCTTCAGGAACAGCAAAAACATGAAACCCGCCTGAGACTGGCAGAACAACAAACTCTGATAGAATCATTGGCACATCAGGCCAAATTAAAAGCCAAGGAACTGGAAGCCGATATTGCCAAATATGAAAACCAGCAGGCCAGATGGAGAGAATCCAAGGATAAAATCCACCGCCAACAAATAGCCTTTGAACAACGCCAAAAACAACTGGAATTCGATACCGATGTCGAGACCCAAAAACACCGTGAACAACAGCGTCTGGAAATGCAGCAACAAAGCTATAACAAAAAGAAGGAATCGGATGTTTATCTTCGCCGGGAAATCGAATTACTCGCACTTGAAAAACAACGCCTGGAACTGCAATTGGCGATAAAGGCTGCGAAAAAACAAGAGGAGGACAATGATCCTCTGAGGGAAACATAGCAGACTTCCAACAAGCATGCCTATTGAGTCAAGTCGAAAAGAATACTGTGGCGCGAATTAATTCGCGCCACACCGATTGCACGCCCAAATAAAAGTAAGTCGGCTTTTATATATCCATGAACAGCATCGGAATGCCGTAGGTTAAAACAAAATAGCTAATGGCTAAAATAACGCTAACGCTTGTTTTGTAAGAAAAAAATTGTCGTAAAATATAACTGACTGCGGCTAAATACCAACAAAGCAGCAAGGCACCTATACCGATTGATATTTCTTCCGAGTATTCCACATGCTCCCTTACCATCACAAAATACAGCGCTTCGGTCAAAATCGCCAAGGTCATAATGAAGTTTTCACAGACAAAAATAGCCGTGAACAGTTGATTAAAATACGGCCATTTCCTGAGAATCAGCAATAACGTAGCAATTGATGAAAAAGCCATCACGGTTCGTAGCGAAACCTCCAGCGTGCCGTCGGCAGGGTCGGCAATCAGGCTTTCAACAATAATCCCTGAAACCAGGTAGAACGCCACTGTTTTCCACATAAACGATTTTGTGGGAACAAAGTCGGCAGGGTTATTTCTGAACCAACACAGCGAAAGGTATTTAATTAATAGACTCATGATAACTATCTTTGTCATCCACAAAAGGCGTGAATATTATAGGGTTCGCTTATTATAAGTAGTCGTTCAAAAGTCTTTTAACATTTTTGTTCGCCACGGAGAGCACGGACGACTGCAAGGATGCAGGAGCAATTGCCGAGAACACGAAGGTAATGATTTTTCTTCGTGATCTTCGTGTCCTTCGTGGTAAATAGTTTTTTCACTTTGTTAAAAAACTTTTAGTTCCCTACTTAAGCGCTAACAAAAGATCAATGAGGCCGTTCGCCCCATGCGGCTTAACTTAATCCAACGACAAACATGTTGTTTACCACTGAGACTCGCCGGTTTCAGGATCATACATTTCATGGACAATTTTGTGCCGATTGGCGATTAACTCTTCAATACTGGGTGAATTACTCATCGCACGCAAAATAGCCAGCTTCATCGCTTCATAGTTGGTGCGATATAAATCTTTACGATCCAGATCAGGGTTGGTGGCACATTCGGGAGCAATCCAGAGCATCGCAATAATGCACAGATCGTTAGCCTGATCGGCAGGAATAACACCGGCGATCACACTATCCAGAACGGCATCCGCTACCGCTGACTGTACGGGACCGCCAAACAGATTGACATAATCGGTGGATTTGATCGTAACTTTGGGAACCATTATCGTCGCAGGCTTCACTTGCTGATTACAGGCACGAATCGCGAACATTCGGGTATGACCTGCGGTTTGCCCCATCAGGTTGGCAAACGCATTGCCGGCAGGTCCCTTTACGCTGCCTATCAATATTTCCGGCATCGCGTCTGTGCCTTGTCCATCGCTGGAAAATACCGTTGCTTCGCCGGTTCTAAACCAAATTGTATCTGACATTACCTACCCCAAAAAAATAACAAAAAACGGCATTCTATGATGGATAAGGCAGAAGGCGCAAGCTTCAAGGCCAGGTTCAGCCGTGAACGGTCAGGACAAACGCATTAAAATTTATCAGCAAACAACACCTTAGCCCGGAAGTCACCATCCCAAGCGGCCATCCGGCGTTTTTTGGGAAAGCTTAGCTTTGAAGGCTCCTTTTGGAACAGATTCAAAACCAGATGTCGGATGCTGGTTATAATGCTCGGTGCGTTGCCTTTACGAATCCGGTCGGCATCTTCTCGAAGCACGATGATGTCCATTAACTCGTGCAGCTTATTACGCTCTATTCGGGGATCAGGTAATTTTGAATAATGCTCAACAAAACAAGGATTCATCTGCTTTCTCCGCAAAAAACATGACTATAAACCCATAGCTTGTTGTTTTTGAATATTTTTATATGCGTTTGCCTGCGTGAACGGTGGTGTATAGCGGGACGCAATAAATTTTATGATAAAATAAATTTAATTCCCAAAACAGATCTTCCCGGTCACAATGCCATTGAAATTATTGCCCCTGCTGTCCACCACAGTGCTTTATGCACTGTTTTACCTGATCAGCGCCTTAAAATTCGATGTGCAAATATTGCCTGCATCGGTACTTTACGATTATCCGCTACAGCTGGTCATTGCTTACATGCTGTATGCCTTATCGAGGCGAGCATGGATCTTTCTGGTGATTCATACTCTGCTGATGGGACTGTTGTATATAGGTAACGCGGTAAAAATATCGTTCTTTGGCGGCCCGCTTATGCCGGATGATGTTTTTGCCCTGCAATCGCTGCTGTTGATACTCGACGGTTGGCGATTTTTTGCCGCCGCTATACCGCTAGCGGCCATTGCCAGCCTTTTGCTATTCAATTTCAGCATGCGCCATTGGAGCGCTTATCTTGCCAGCCTAATCGCTATTTTGCTCGGCATCACCATAGTTTATAAGCCAGCTACCCTACTAGCACCTCTGGATGGTTACTTCGGGAACTCGGTATGGGATCAACGCTCCAATTATGTGTGGCGCGGCGCGACATTATACACGCTATTGGAGACCGCACGTTATTTTGCGGCAGCCGATGTGGTTCCTGATACCGATATGGCTCAGGAAGCCGCCGATAACTTGCTGGCAGTCGACCTCAGCGATTCCCTAGCTAAAAAGCAGGCCATCGTCAAAGAATTTACCCCACGCAATGTACATATTGTCTTGCTGGAGTCTTTTTGGAACCCCAATGCGCTAAAGAAAGCCAAGTTTAAACAAAACCCTCTGGCACCCGAATTTCGAGAATTATGGAAGAGCGCCGGATACTCGCAGGCACTGGATCCGGTATTCGGCGGCTTTACCGCCAATTCCGAGTTTGAGGTGCTATGCGGGTTTCCGGCGATGAAAAACACCGTCAAATTTGAACGTCAATTTCTGAATGATGCCCCCTGTTTGCCGCATCTGCTTGCCGACAAAGGCTACCGCACCATCGCCTCCCATCCCAATGTGCCGGTGTTCTGGAACCGTGTTAATGCTTACAGACGCATGGGCTTCGAAACCTACTGGTCATTGAAGGATTTTGTTCAGGATGACATGAACCGGAATTTCATGTCCGACAGCACCTTATATCGCCAGGTACTGGAAAAAATATCCGGGTCGCTAGCGGCCAAGCAACCGGTTCTGGATTATATCGTGACTTATTTCGGGCATTGGAATTACCCGTTAAATGAAAGCCGCCCCAATAAAATCAGTTCACGCTCCGAAGTGGATGAAGTCACGGCCTACGCCAACACGATTTATTATAAGTCCCGTGAATTAATGGACTTTATCAAGGAAGTGCGCAAACGCGATCCGGAAGGCATTATTGTAGTGTTCGGCGATCACCTGCCCTTTTTGGGTGAAAATTTTGCAGGCTATGTTGAATCTGGTGTACTGGCGACCAATCGCAGCGACTTTACGCCGACCATGTTCAAAACCTATGTGAGCACACCGATGCTGATTATCGACGGCAAACGCGGACCGATTAAGTTCGGCAGCCTGCCGCTTTATCAGGTACCCAAACTGCTGCTCAACTTGCTCAACTTCAATGAACCGAGCATCATGGATTACACCCAACCTTTACCTAACATGCAGGTAAGACCATTACCGGGCCTACATTTTAATGTGTCGACTAACGGAACGGTGGAACTATGCAAAGAGCCGCCTTATTCGGAAGCCTGCCAGTTATCGTCCCACTGGCTGGAGAATATAGCCATCGTCAGTAATGACTTATTCATGGGCCGCCAGTTTACCCGTCCCGAATACTTACCCGAAAAGCAGCCGGAACCGGTATCAACAGAGGTAGTTATTCCGCAAGCCGCTACCGGGACGAATTAGATAAAACCATCATTTACTTATGCCATTACCCTTATTGGCGTGTAAGCCAACCCGGAGAAAATTTATGCATAAAAGTTTCATAACGACCGTATTCGGCCTATTGCTGCTGCTTGCAAGAAACGGCGCAGCCGATCAGCTCAGCGTTCCGGTACAAATTGATTACAGTCTGATTAAAAAAGCATTGGTCTCCCAGCTGTATACCGGAAAAAATACGACCGCCGAACTGTGGAATGACCAGCAAGGATGCAGTTATTTAAAGCTGTCCAATCCTGAGATTAACGGCAAAAACGGCCAAATCCAGCTGTTAAACCAAGTTCAGGCGCGCTTCGGAACCGGCCTGGGCGGACAATGCTTAACGGTTCTGGAATGGGCCGGCATGCTGGAAACATTTCAGCAGCCGACGCTCGATTCAGCACATTCGGTACTGAGTTTTCCGATCACCCGCGTGACCGCCTATGATCGTGACGGACATCATCTGACCATCAACAAACTTCAGGAGTTGATCAAACGCGTTGCCGAACCCAAGCTTGCCTCGGTAAAAATTGATTTAAACCAATCTCGTGGCAATATTGAACAAACGCTGGCGCATTTTTTACCCAAGGATAATGCGGCAGAAGTCAAAGAGATACTCCAGTCGCTCAAATTCAACAGCATCACTGTCGGAGACAATGGCCTCGGCATTAAGCTCGACTTTAATGCTCCGGCCAAAAGAGTTATTGCCGAGCCTGCCGCTGCTTTTAGCGAGTCCGAACAACAACAATGGCAATCCGCCTGGCAGCAATGGGATGTGTTTTTGAGCTCAGCTATCGAACAGGCCAGCCGCGATACCCAATCACCGGAACTGCGTGAAACCCTGATGGGCATTTTGATGGATTCCCGCACGGCCTTTCAGGCGGGCTTACAAAACCATGATGCCGATAGCGCCGACCCGGTGCGGGTATTTTTTGCCGATACCTGGGAGCGCCTGGCACCGGCATTAAAAACCATCGCCAAAGAATTGCCCGGTATACAGGGCTTACGCTATCTAACCTTTATCGCGGCAACCGATGTCATTTACGAACTTGAAAAACTGGGAGCACCGTTCGGCCTGGATATTTCATCCGATGGACTGCGTAGACTGGGGCGAATTCTGATAGCGGGCAAACAAGAACAACAATTGCCGTAACCGATGATCTCGGCAACTATCCATGCCCGATCCCGGCAAAAAAAAACCTACGATAAAAAATATCCAGCATCTGCGGTGGTTTTATTATGCCTGTCGGCCGGTGCCACAGCCGCTGACAACAAAATTTCGCTAACGCCGGTGACAAGCTACGATGACCTGACTTACCCTGAATTAATCGAACCGCCGCGTATGCGCAACCGGATAGGCCGGGATGCGTTACAGGCCAGCGGCATGACCGATGTTAATGGCATCTTAAGAAGTCAGAGCGGCCTGATAATCAACCAGGGCAGCAGCCAGATGATGACCGGCATCAGCTTGCGCGGCGCTGGCGGTGGCGGCCAGGGCCTGCTTACGTTGGACGGCGTCCCCTTGTTTGCCAATTTCGCCGGATTTTATTCCTTGAGCCACTACGCGCTGGATGCTTTAGACCGGGTAACGGTGACCCGAGGCCCGGGCGGCGAGCGCCACGGCAGTCGGTCACTCGGCGGCGCCATTCATTTACAGACCCGGCATATTGCAGACAAGGAACATTTTCTGCACGTTGAAGGCGGCAGCTATGACACGGTACGCAGCACTGCCGGTGGCGGCTTGTCTACCCGTGCCGGGGATTTTTCTGCCGTGGTCGGGCGTAGCGATATTTTTAGCGGCATCAGCCAGGCACAAGGCGGCGCCGAACGCGATGACTTCGGCATGACCCATGCATCGGCCAACTGGTTTAAAGAATTCAGCCGGGGCGGCCTGGATGCGTCGCTGTATTTTGCGCGCACTAACGAAGACATCGACGGCCCCGGTTTGAAGTTGCCCAGACGCACGATAGGCTGGGTGGACGACAAACGCGGCCGGTTTTCCGATGAGACCTGGGTGGCGCAGTTGCGCGGCCAGTTCGATCTGGCGGCGTATTGGAACAGTTCATTGCAATTCGGTTTTACCCAGGATCGGCAACAGATGCAATCCACCGCGATCAGGCCGTTTTCGCTGACCAGCCAGTTATTGATGCTGGACTGGAAAAACACCCATCGCTTGCCGCTGAGCGCGGATAATCAAAATCAGGCGCTGCTGGTGTGGGGCGTCAATACCCAGCACCAACAGGGTCTGAATTTACCGGCCAGACAAACTGTGATCAGCCCGAATATACGCGGAGAATTAATCCTGGGTGCCTGGCAATGGAGCGCCGATACCCGTTTTGATCAGGGCGACACCTATGGCAACCATCAGGTGTTTACGCTGGGCGTAAACCGGTCATTGCCGCAAAATATGAGCGTATGGGCTAACGGCGGCACCGGTTATCGTCAACCTGGCGTCAGTGAATTAACGCATCCCGTATTCGGCAATCAGACGTTGAACGGAGAACACAGTGCCGGTGGCGAACTTGGTTGGCGCTGGCAGCCATTACCTGAAAGCGAAGTCAAGATCAGCGGTTATTATCAACACTATCGGCAAATGATTACCCTGCAATTGGATTCAAAAACCGGCATCTCCAGGGCCGGTAACGTACAGGAAGCCGATGTTTTGGGCGCAGAAATGCAGTCGCAGCACCGCTGGTCGAGCATTTGGCAGAGCGGTCTGAATTACAGCTATATGCATGCCGAAAATCCGCTGACACAGTTGCGCATACCGGCTCGACCCGAGCATCAAAGCGTATTCTGGAATGAAGTTCAATTGCTGCAACCCTTAATGTTGCGGCTGGAGTTTACTGTCCATAACGGTTACTGGTTTGATGTGGCCAACAGATTCAGAGCCCGGACCGCACCGCGTATCAATGCCCTGTTAAACTACCGGTTAACGCCGAAGACGGACATATATTTGCGTGGCGAAAACCTCACCGATGAACGCACAATCGAACTTCGCGACTTTAGCTTTAATGGCGCGGCGGTGTATTTGGGGCTGCGTACCGGTTTTTAGCCAACAGGATATGTTGCACCGTATTCAACTTATCCTGTGAAGCCTGATAATCAGGTCTATTAAAAAATAATCTTGTCCGATGAAACTCGATATATTCACCTCACTGATCAATCTTCTTATCGTCTATATGGTGTTTGCCATTGCTTTTGCGATAACGGCGCGTCGGCACCCCAATCTTGACGGGCCGCGTCATTGGCTTTTCGCCTGCTTGGCATTGTTTACCGGATACCTGGGGCTTGGTCTACGTGACGTTATTCCTGACATTCTATCCATTGTTGTCGCAAACTCCCTGATCCTGACCGGCGGCGTTTTCCTTTGGACAGGCATCCGCCGCTTTTTCGGGCTTCGCTGGCACTGGTCTTTGTTTGCCCTGTTCGTGCTGCCGGGCACCGTGTTACTCAGCTTATTCATGACCGTCTGGCCATCCATACCGGCGCGACAGATAATCATGTCGGTGTTTCCCATATTGATAAGCTTATTCGCAATTCGCGACGTTTACCAGCAGCGCAGCTTTGCCCTGATCATGGAAACCAATCTGTTCATCGGCTTCGTTGGCACCGAGATAGTCATGCATTTTATCCGCATAACCACCCTGATGATGGTACCCGTATCTACAGACAGTTATCTGCTGGGACAAGATCAACCGGATAAATTATTTTTCATCGTGTTGTTTATGCTCAGCACCATCCGGCTGCTTATTTTAGTTACCCTGGTCAGCGCTAGGCTGCAAGACGAACTCAATCAACTGGCATCTCTGGACCCGTTAACGCAACTGCCTAACCGGCGTTTGCTGCTGCAACGCCTAAAGCATGGCATAAACAGGGAACGGCGCAGCGGTAAGCAAATGGCATTGCTGATGCTTGATCTGGATCGTTTTAAAACCGTTAATGACAAATTGGGGCATACCGCCGGGGATGAACTGCTGCAACAGGTCTCTGGGCGTATCCAGTCCCGGTTGCGCGAGGCGGATACGGTGGCGCGTCTGGGCGGCGATGAATTTATCGTGCTGCTGGAAGATATTGCGCACCCCGAAGATGCCGCACGGGTAGCAGAAGAAATAATCGCCGATTTAAGCAGACCGTTTCAATTACTCCGCAGCAATGAAGCCGACCATGAACCGGGCCGGGATGTACAGATCGGCGCCAGCATCGGCATCAGCCTGTATCCGCAACATGCGGATAGCCCGGAACTGCTGATGGAACAGGCCGATACCGCCATGTATGAAGCCAAACAGGCCGGACGCGGCTGCTATGCCTATTTTTCCGAAGAGCTCACCATTGCCGTCCGCAAACGTATCAATCTCGAAGACCGCCTGCGCCACGCTATTGAGCTGCAGGAATTGCGCGTTTTTTATCAACCGCAGATAGATATTGCCAGCAACCGGATTATTGGCGCCGAAGCGCTGGTGCGCTGGCAAAGCCCGACCGAAGGACTTATCCCGCCGCTTCATTTTATTCCCATTGCCGAGGAAACCGGCCTGATTATCGCCATCGGCGAATGGGTGCTGCGCGAAACCTGTCGCCAAGGCCAATGCTGGCTGGCAGACGGTTTTTTGCCGCTAACCCTGGCGGTCAACGTATCGCCGCAACAGTTTCGCCGTTGCGATATTAACGCGCTGGTGGCAAAAGTACTGGCCGAAACCGGTTTTCCGGCCGGACAATTGGAACTGGAAATGACCGAAAGCGGATTAATGGATAATCAGGATAAAGCGGTCGAAGTGCTCAATAACCTGCGTAACCAAGGCATTCGTCTGGCCATTGACGACTTCGGCACCGGTTATTCGTCGCTGGCTTACCTGAAACGCTTCCCTCTAGACGTGCTGAAAATCGACAAAAGCTTTATCGACGATATTCCGCATCTTCAAGATGACATGGAAATCACCGCCACTATTATTGCGATGGGACATATTCTGGGCTTTAAAGTTTTGGCGGAAGGCGTAGAAACGCAGGATCAGTTAGATTTTTTACGAATGAAAGGTTGCGATGCCTACCAGGGTTATTTCACCAGCAAGCCGGTACCGGCAGAAGATTTTGCTGAATTACTGAGGGCGCAACACAAGAGCGGGGAGTCGCTATTTTTGCGACAGCTTTTATGGGCATCCCTGCCCAACAAGCGGCAAAAATCACGCGACCGCTGATGCCTGCGGCTGCCCCAGCCGTCCTGGTCACTCGATCGCTACCCAACAAG
>NZ_JAWPOH010000062.1:0-17703 GCF_037671525.1 Methylobacter svalbardensis | reverse complement strand
TTCTGGCAAACATATGGTTGGGAGGGATTTGGGGCGTTTAGGGCCGACGGTTTCGCTACAGTACCGTGCTGCTGGATAATTTTCCAAGAATCAGGCTGCAAAAAATTTAAAAACTTGAACATCGAGTTTCACATAACAATACAGCATTGTTACTGTTATCTACGCAAGGATATTCAGCTGACTAAATGTTCCATAGTCTTCTGGGCGCATGAAGAAAGATTGCAGAGCTAAAGCTGACCGGCTGAAGCCGGTGGTTTTAACCTTGCGTTTGGAAAATAAATAGATGGCAATGTTTGGAGTCAAATGTAACAAAAAACTGACGTAAACCGCAAAAAATGACTTGCCAATACAACTATTGGGTTACTACATTAGATTGTAACTAGATTTCATAATAATTTAGAGAGAAAGATGAAATGAATGAAGAAGATCGTAAGCGTATTCTCGAAAGCCCGCCTGTTGGCACTTTTGCACTAATGTCAGTGGTTATCGGCGGTATGGTGGTCGCGTGGCTATTTCTTTATTACGGCGTATTTCTGCCGCGAGGCTAGGGTTTCATTATGCAAACAGAACTATTAAAACCAAAATATAAACAGGTCTTGCGAGATTTTTACGCGCAACTTCGTGATTTTTACACGCAACTTCGTGCCATTCGTGTCGATCAACTGGAACGTAAGTGGATTGCCATCTCAATGCTGGTTATCGGTCTTTTTGTCGGCATCATCACTATTGATGCATTTTTCCACGGCGTCAACCCACCCAGTAAAGTTGAAACAATTGATTCCGCAAGTCTGCATTTAAATAAAGAATTTGCTGAAGACAACCTGGGCGTGCAAGTGGATGCCAAGGGCAATGTCATAATCAGAATGGTCGCCGGGCGTTATTCCTTTTTCCCAAAACACATTGAAGTCCCTGCCGAGACGCCATTAACCTTTCGTTGGGTTAGTATGGATGTTTTACACGGCGTCCATATCCCGATGACTAACATGAGTTCCATGATTGTGCCGGGTTATGTGGCGGAAATTACCACCACTTTTCCGAAACCGGGCGAATATCCGGTGCTGTGCAATGAATATTGTGGCTTGGGTCATAACCACATGTGGAGCAATCTTTCTGTCATCGCCAAGGAAGTCTGGTCTGCTCCTGTAAAGTCGCCCGCTAAAGGAGGATCAAATAATGAATGATGCAGCAGAACGAAAACTGGCCTTAAGCCATCTATGGGTGGCCTTTATTGCCTTTGTCGTGGCTTGTTTCATGGGTGAATATCAAGTACTGGAACGTAGCGGCTTTATCCCGGCTCTGGACTCACCCAGTGTGTATTTTGCCTCGGTGAGTACGCACGGGATATTGATGGCGTTTGTACTAACATTCTTTTTTATTATGGGCTTTGGTTACACCATCGCCACGACCAGCTTAAAACAACCGGTATGGAATAAGCCACTGGCATGGGGTGGATTCTGGCTTGCTTTAACCGGTGTAGTAATGGCTGCCATTCCCTTGCTTACCGGAAAGGCATCGGTGCTTTATACGTTTTACCCCCCGATGGTTGCGCATGCAGCATTTTATATCGGCGCTACCTTACTGGTTATCGGTTCCTGGGTCTGGTGTGTCATCATGCTGGTGATGTTTATGCAATGGAAAAAAGCCAACCCAGGGCAAGCTGTGCCTTTAGCCATGTTCGCAACTGCAATGAATGCTTTGTTGTGGCTATGGACCAGTGTCGGTGTTGCCTTGGAGGTAATTTTTCAATTAATTCCGCTGTCCCTGGGTTGGATCGATACGATTGATCCGGGTCTGGCTAGAACGTTATTTGCCTGGACCTTACACCCCATCGTTTATTTCTGGTTGATTCCTGCCTACACCGCTTTTTATGTGTTTGTACCTAAACAGGCGGGCGGCTTTCTGTTCAGTGATGAGATAGCCAGACTGGCATTTATCGTATTAGTTGTTTTCAGCTTGCCGATAGGCATGCATCACCTTTTCATGGATCCGGAACAGGCTAAGGGCTGGAAATTATTACACGGCATCGGCACTTTCGTGGTTGCTTTACCAACTTTGGTGACAGGTTTTGCCGTCATTGCCTCACTGGAAATTGCCGGACGCTTGCGGGGCGGCAAAGGACTTTTCGGGTGGATACTCAGCTTGCCCTGGACCAATACGATGGTGCTGTCGGTTATTTTGTCGTTACTGATGTTGATTTTTGGCGGCTTTGGCGGCATCGTCAACGCCAGTTATGCGATGAATGCCATGATACACAATACCGCTTGGGTGCCCGGTCACTTTCATCTGATTTTTGCCGGCACCACCGTCATTATGTATTTTGCCATTGCCTATTATTTGTGGCCCATGCTGGTTAAAAAACCGTTATTTTCCAGCTCTATGGCGCTGGTTCAGTTATGGACGTGGTTTATAGGTATGAGTATATTGACGACGCCCTGGCATGTGTTGGGTTTGTTAGGTCAGCCCCGTCGTATTTCCAGTGTTGTTTACAATAATTTACTGACGTTGGCCTGGAAACCTTACGAGTTAATGATGATATTTGGCGGTTTAATACTGCTGGGGTCGGCTTGTTTATTTATCTACAATCTGGCCAAGACGCAATTGAATTCGGCGTCAGCAGCATTTGATGAACAAATTGAATTTGCCGAGCCAATACATGCGGTAGAGTCACTCCCCGAATGGTTGAATGACTTTAAACTCTGGAACAAAGTGATAGCGGTTTTAATGACCATCAGCTTCGGCTATCCCATCTTACAGTTCTTTTTTATGGACACTTCCGGTTCATCGCCATGGGGATTTTAAACATGAAACGAATGCTGCTATTACTAGCGTTTATTGCACCGGTTGTCGTTAATGCCGAGCCTGCCTCGCAAATCGCCTGGACGCCTGACGTCCTGAACCGGGTCAAAAACGGTAACCTTAATAAGGGTAAAGAACTAGCGGAATCCTGCAAAAGCTGTCATGGTGCTGAAGGCCAGGGCATGAAGGAGGAAACCAGGGACGATGAAACACTGCCTGCGATTCCAGCGCTTGCAGGTCAGGTCGCCAATTATACTTACAAACAATTGCGTGATTACTTCAATGGCAGTCGCAGTCATGATTCGATGACCGGAATTGCTAAAGGATTGACTGAACAGGATGCCGCTGATCTGGCAGTCTGGTTCAGTTCCTTACCGCCGCAAGAAAATAAATCGAGTAGCCAGAACCTCGACAGAGCGGAAAAAATGGTTGAACAGGGTGATGGCAAACGCACCCTGCCGCCCTGTTTTGTTTGTCATGGCGGAAAAGGTCAGGGCGAAAAAATGGATATTCCTATGCTGGCAGGACAGCAGTCCGATTATTTTGCGAGAACCTTGGAAGCCTATAAAAACGGCCAGCGGCATAACGATATTTATAGCCGTATGCGGCTAATTGCCCAGCAACTGAGTGATGAAGAAATCAAGGAGCTGGCTCAGTATTACCAGCAATTCGGCGTTGTTGAATAAAACAGTTTTTTCAGCATTCAAGTTGGTTATATGGGTTATTCTGCATAAAGGTACGTAACGCACCATAGGATTTAAAAATTTCACTTCCAGTGCCGTTGGATATTTTGTATTAACTATTTTCGGTTCTGGGGGCAGAGAACGACAAATGCGACGAAGTTTCTGTCTTGAGCACGCAGCAGCTACAATTTATTGCATTGCACAAACGTTCAGATACTGTTGGCGAATTCCAGTCGGTGGCGAGAATTAACCAAAAACCGACGCAAATTCGGTCAAAATTGGGGGCAAGATGCTGTTCAGTCTGCCGAATTGTATGGCTTGTGGGGCGAAAATCGTTAAAAATCGAATTCGCCAACAGTATCTGTCCGTTTGATGAACAATTAATGTCAATAGTCAACTCACAATTGACGCTGAGAGCTTGCAGCAGAAACAGTTATAACAGCAATGTCTGGTTGCCATGCTATTCTAGACGATTAGTCGGATACTAATTTTCAGTGAACAATAATTGTAGGCGTTGTTGAATAAACCAGCAAGCAATTGATTTATATAGATAAAGTTTCAATATAAATTTTAGTGAAATCCATAAAAATCAGAGTATTACGTTTTATTTATTCAACAACGCCGCAGTGATTAGGTCACGATTTTTGTTACTTGCTGAATTTAATCCTACCTATAATGCGATAGAAGATCCTTTACATGGAAAATTTCAATTACTTTGTCTTTGCTCGCGTTCTTCATGTTATTGGCGTAGTGCTTTGGATCGGTGGTGTAGCATTTGTTACGACCGTGCTTATTCCATCGCTCAAAAACATAAACGATTCAACAAATAAGCTGGAGTTATTCGAGCAGCTCGAAGGAAAATTTTCATTTCAGGCAAAGCTAGCCACATTAGTCACCGGAATTTCTGGCTTTTACATGGTTGAAGTTATGAATGCCTGGGATCGTTATCAGCAGTTGCAATTCTGGTGGATGCACTTGATGACGTTAATTTGGTTTATATTCACCCTGGTTTTATTTGTGTTTGAGCCACTATTTCTTCATCAATGGTTTCATGAGCAAGCAGTAAAAGATAGCGCCAAAACTTTTTCCCAAGTTCACACAATACACAAGATCTTGCTTGCACTCAGTTTGCTTGCTGTATTGGGAGCGGTAGCAGGGGCGCATGGGTTTTATTAGCGAGAAAAATACCCACCAGCAAGGAACTTATTATCAAATGTAATTGAAGATCGTATGTGCTTCTTCTTTTCTATATAAGCCGCTTATTAGGCTACTTCGCTCTCTATAAAGGAGGTTAAATTGTATAAAGCTCTCATACCTTTATTTGCGTTAATAGCCACATCGGTATTAGCAAGTGACTTAGATAAACGCCAAGTTCTTATAGTCACCGAGTCACAGCGTTTACATGTTATAGAAGAGATGGGGGCCTTATTGTCAGGAACCCAGAATATCCTTGCAGCACTTTCCAAGGGCGATATGGCGGCAGTTAATCAATACGCCAGTTCTCTCGGTATGAGCATGACTATTAAGACCGAAGACCATCTTAAAGGGGTATTACCGAAGGAGTTTATGCAGCTTGGAATAGCTGTTCATCAAGATTTTGACAAAATAGCCGCAGATGCACTGGCTATTAAAGATCCAAAGCATTCCTTGCAACAATTAAGTGAATCAATGAGTAAGTGTGTTGCTTGTCATGCCACTTACCAAATACGTACTGTAAAGACATCCCTAAAACCTGCCAGTAAATCCAATCACCATGAACACTAACATTTTTCAGATTCCTGATCGCCTCACGGTATGGCAGTGCATCGGTTGCGGAAAAATCGAAGGCCCACAACCCTGTATTGGAGTCTGCGAGGATCATAAGGTGGAATTAGTTCACGCCTCGGTATACGACAAAGCGATTGAACAGGTAGCGATAATCCAGCGACGCGCTGAAGCTCTTGAAACCATTGTCCGGTTTATTGCACACACCACCCCACATGAGGGTAAATGGGAGGCATCATACCGTGCTTTACAGGATCAGGCTCGTCAGACTTTGGTAGCCATTGGTGTAGATGGCGTAAAGGAGACTGGAGAGGCATAGATTTTCTGACTTCAATCCTACTTCTCCAGATCAACCATCTTCAATCAAGAAGACAGACTTTATCGCCGATGTGAATCTGTCCTCCAGCACCACTCGTTACCATCCCAATCGCAAAAGTCGGCTTTTTCTGATTAAAGGTGCTGAGCAGCGTTTTGAGGATCGGCAAATCTCGTTCGCCTGAGTTAGGGTTAGCCTGCGTAGCGAGGCATCTGCTCTTCGGTGTCACTACATCGAAAATAACCTGACCGATACGAATTTTTCGCTTCACCCAGCTTTGTTCTTCCCATGGCTCCAGACCTTCAATAGCGATGTTTGAGCGAAAACGCAGCTCACTGAGATCGGCATCACCGACTGCACCGGCAACAGCGGCCAGGCTTTCACGGCTATGCAAGGTTATCTGGCCAGCTTCATTATCCTGATAACGGGACATAATTCCGTTTCCAACAACGCGTAGCGGAAGCCGATCAGGATGAAAAGAAAGTGGATTCTCGTCCAGTTGGAGGACATAATTTTCAATCGCCGCCGCTATTCGCTTACGCCCATTATCATCCAGTGGCTCATCGACCAAAACCGTGTCTTCAAAACTGATGCCTAATCTAAGCGTCTGATGATTGAACCGAAGGTGAAGGCGGGCTATGCCAGGCGTGTTCACTAGAGCAATGAATTCGTGTTTTGTACTCCAAGCATCATCAATCACGCCTGAATTGGCAAAGCGGATACCAAGAACTCGATCCCCCGCGATTCGACCTTGAGCAAGGACATCTAAAACTTCACATGCTTCAGGTGTAAAACCTTTCACGGGATAACGATATAAGGCAACGACACGAGGCATATGCATTCTCCATACAGAAAAAACTGATTTCCACTAGCAAGCCAAGCTTAAATAACCAATGCAGAATCTAATGGCTTTTGTTTAAAATCTGGATCATGATTTAATGTGGGGCTAGATTTTTTTGTATTTAACAGGCTTGCGCTCCTGCTATTATTAATTGATGAGGAAAGTACAAGGTTCAAAATACACAACTATATTTTTCGCCTTGTACTTAACGCCTGACTTATTTAACTTTCAATAACCTCAGGTGCTTTTCTCGTTTCGCCCTTGCCTATCGTTAGTAAATCCCAGACTAACAAAATAAATCCGGCAAAGGTCATGCCGCCAAAAAACAAACGCCAGACCATCGCACTTTGAAATGACGGATGGTTTTGCGCGGTAAAGTAACCGCCCCAGGTTGAGCCTTCTACCGCACGTTCAATAAATGACTGCTCATATCCCGCTATTAATAGCGCAATCGTCATTCCGAGAACGCCGCCATTGAGCAAACCTAAAGCCCATTTCCAGCGCCAGGCATTCTGACTGCCGCCGCCCATCCAGACATCACCACGCCAGTGTTGTATGGCTAGATAAAAGAATGCAATATTAATCGTGGCGTAAGCGCCAAAGAACGCTAAATGACCATGTGAAGCCGACCACTGCGTACCATGGGTAAATATGTTGATTTGTGGAAGGGTGTGCATGAAGCCCCAAACGCCTGCACCAAAAAAGTTGCCGAAAGCTTGAGCAATAATCCAGGCTAAAGCTGGATGGTTGCCATTTTTAAACGCATGAGCACCGGAATCATAAACCGCATGAACCACCATGGCGACCAGTGGAATAGGTTCAAGGGCAGAGAAAAAACCACCGATGGTCAACCAGTATTCGGGTGTGCCGATCCAAAAATAATGATGACCCAAGCCTAAAATGCCAGAGCCAAACATCAAGGCGACTTCAATATACAGCCAGGTTTGTACGATTTTACGTCTGACGCCTAATAGTTTCATCAGTGACCAGGCCATGATTACGCCGACCAGTACTTCCCAGGTTGCCTCGACCCACAAGTGAATGACCCACCACCACCAGTATTGCTCGTGGGTAATATTGGTCATATAAAACATACCGGCAACATATAAACCAGCCAATGCGACCAAATCCAGGGTCAAAACCCCTGCAATACCCGACCATTTGCCTTTGCTGAAGGTCGCGACAACATTATAGAAAAATATCAGTATGACAACCACAATGCCGATATCCGCCCAACGTGGCGCTTCAATATATTCGCGACCTTCGTTAATGAACCAAAGACTGGAATCCTTACCGGGGCCAATCTGCACTAACAAGTAAACCATCACCACCAATGTGACAGCCCCGGTGAATACCCAGAAGGCGATATTACCCAGTTTTAAGCCGACGATTTCAGTGCCGCTCTCATCTTCAAGAAACCAATAAACACAGCCTATAAAACCATACAGCATCCATACGATCATCGCATTAATATGGATCATACGGTTAACGCTAAAATCCAGGATTTCGTAAAGAAAGCCAGGAAAAATAAACTGTGTCGCGGCCAATAGGCCAAACAGAATTTGCGCGAAAAACAAAATAACCGCAACCGTAAAATATTTAACGGCCAGTTGCTGCCCATCAGTTAAATTGGTGCTGTCCAGTTGCACCCAGGCTTTGAAATCATTAAGACAGACACGCGATTTCTCACATAAAGCAGTCGCACTTTGCATGATCCCATTTAATCCACTTGTATTCATGCTCATTCCTCGGCATTAATGGTTTTAAAATTATAGGGGAAGCCATTGGTATCAATACTCGACATCCACTTTAAAAAAGCAACAATGCCTTTCGCTTCCTGTTCGGTAATCTTTAGATTTGGCATTTTCCGGTTGCTGCCAAAGGTACGGGCGTTGTTTTCAGGGTCCATCAAAAATTTTACCATCATGTCTTCGCGCATTTCCCTGGAAATCCAGCCTTTATCCAACCAGGCTTTGGTTAAATCAGGGGCGTAATAAGCCCCATTACCTAATAAGGTATGACAATTCATGCAGTTTTTGGCTTGTGTGGTTTTTTTACCTAGATCGACCAATTGCCGCGCTTCTTCTTCGGTGTATTCTTTACCGAATAGAAGCTCAGTGTCACCGATAATCGGCATGGATTTATGTAATTCTTTGTTAAATTGGTAATCGATTTTTTTGTTAATAACGCTGTAGGCGGGTACTCGTTTACTGCCTGCGCTGGTTTTGCTTAATGAATCCATGGTCAACACCACTAAAATCAAAAATGATCCCGCTGTTACCCAGATTGCCGTTTTCTTCCAGAATGATTCCGAAGCCCATAAGGGTGTTTCATTCATAGCTTATCCTCTGTTGTTGTAGTTAAATCAGTGTCTGCATGAGCATGTGTTTTAACACAAAGATGCCAAATACCTATGGGTGCAAAAAAATAGCCTATAACCATTAAGAAAGAAATAATCAGCCAGTAACCTTGAAAATGTGCTGCCCGCGTTAATTCAGCCACGGAAATTATCAGCACAACATAAGCAACATAAGCAGCAATTTTAATGCGAAAATTTGGATTCACTTTAGACCAGGAAAACAGTAATGCATAACTTGCACCTGCCATTATGATTAAAGCGGATGAAAAAAAAGTGATGAAGAAATCTTGAAAAGCGACGGGTTCGATCATGAATGATTAACCTTAATATCCGTTAATAAAAACGACGCAAAGTGAATGACGGGAGATCAAAGTCCTTGCACTATAACATAATGGCTATTTTTGCCCATCCCCTCGAAAAGGTAAAAATTAGGGGTTAATTAACCAAAAGAACGGTTTGTCCTGCGACCCCTCTTAAACCCTTGATACAAGCGGCTTACAGAGAAAATATCGATTTCAAAACCGCCGATAATATTTTTTATAAGTTGTTGAATATTATTGTAATTATGGATTATTTGGTTTTCATGCTTATAAATGAGGCTGATTTGATGTTGTGAAGGGGTAGCCGCCAAAGTATTCATGCGCAACAATGTAAGACTCAAGATTACCATCACTCGCTCGTTTCATTCAGCAATTTGTAAACGGTTGACCGCCCAATGCCCATTTGTTTGGCGATGTCGGTTGCCCCTAATCCATTCTTATGCAATGCCCGTAGTCTTTCCGTATCGACGCTACGCTTGCGCCCAAACTTCACCCCTTTGGCCTTGGCCTCAATGCGGCCCTCGTTGGTGCGCTCAAGGATGCGTTGTCGTTCCGCCTGGGCTACGGCAGACAGAATGGTGACGACCATTTTGCCCATGGTGCCTTCGGTGCTGATGCCATCATCCAAAAAACGGATGGCAACGCCGATGTTATCGAATTCTTTGATCAAGGTGATCATGTCCGCCGTATCCCGTCCCAATCGATCCAACTTTTTGACCAGGATCACGTCGCCTTCTTCTACCTTGACCCGCAGCATATGCAAGCCATCCCGGTTGATGTGGCTGCCGGAAACCTTGTCAGTAAAAATACGGCTCGTTTTGACTCCGGCTTCCTTCAGCGTCTTGACTTGGCCATCAAGGGATTGTTGGCTCGTGGATACCCGAGCATAACCAAATAATCTCATTGCTTAAAACTGTCTCCTAAATCGATTAATAGACAGTATGTCTATTAATGCACTGAAAAACGATTTAATAGACAGTTTATTCTAAGCCAATTACCCTGTCTACAAACTTATAATATTGTAGACAACTATAACGTCAGCGATGAATACACTCTGACAATTTAGCCCAACCGAAAGATGAAGTCGACCCCGTGAGGGGAATGCGGAACTGCGAGCATTATGTGGTAGGGTGCTTGGCTTAGAAGATAGCTATACTATTCACGCTTGGACATCAACGCCGACAAATAATAATTGCTCGCTTATATCCATTCTGATATATTCAAGCTATGAAGAAAATACACTTTCTGGGCGACTCGCTCAAGCGTTTGCGGGAGTTTCCCGAAGATGTCAGGCAAGATGCAGGATACCAACTTGATAAGGTGCAACGTGGAGAACAGCCGGACGATTTCAAACCAATGCCAACCATCGGCAAGGGTGTTGAAGAAATCCGGGTGTGGGACGACTCAGGTATTTACCGAGCGATCTACACTGCCAGGATGGCTGATGCAGTCTACGTGCTGCACACTTTCCAGAAGAAAACACCGGCCACGGCTAAGTCCGACATCGAGCTGGCCAGTAAGCGATACACCGAACTTTTGAGGGGCAACCAATGACCAATACCGAATCTTTTAGCAGCGTGTGGGACGCGATTGCCGATACGCCAGAACAGGCCGCCAACCTTCGGGCGCGAGCCGAACTGATGCAGCAAATTTCCGCCATTATTAAGGCCAATGACTGGAAGCAAGCAGAAGCCGCAACTCATTGCAGAGTCACCCAACCACGCATTAATGATTTGTTGCGGGGCCGCGTGTCGCGGTTTTCGCTGGATGCTTTGGTAAACATTGCCACGGCGCTTGGCCGACGTGTGCATGTGGCGTTGGAAGCGGCATAATTCGAGTAAGTGAGCTTATGTTAAATTTGTTTTTCAGGGACGATAAAAATATCGTAGGTACCCCTTTCCCTGCCATTATGACCCCTTTCCAAGTCCAGGTGCTCCGCCTTGATAAAATGGTACTATGTTCTTTGGCAAAGTTGGGTAGGCATTCGATCTTTTCTTATTCCTTTGTTGTCCACGATTCATATCGTAAACGATTGTTCTGACTTCCTTATCAATGGCGCAAGCATTAATTAACTCCTCCGTGCTGAGTCCGTATAAGGCAAGAATACTTTTAATTCTTTCTCGTAAAGGTTTGCGATTAGCCAATAACAACTTTTCCTCGTAATTTGTGCGATGGCTTCTTTCTAATTTATTTTCATGGCAAAGAAAATCAGTTAATAAACCGGAAATCCCAATAACTTCTCTAAGACGACAAAAATGGCAGCTAGTTGGAATGTAAGAACCAACAGGGTAATTAATTTTGTGTGAACATTTTTTACACTGACAGTCTGACCATTCTGTTTTAATTTTAGCTTCTTTAACTTGAGCTATGATTTTAATTTTGACTTTAGTCTCTGCAGGGTTTTTTGTTGATGCGACAGCATTAGTAGTATCCCTACCATAAACCGCATTTAGAACATTCATACGGTTAGCTTTATTGGCTTTATCCTCAGCTTTATAAGCTTTAGCTTTAATTGATCCAAGAGTAGGCTTGCAACTTGTGCAAAAGGCATTTAACTCTCTCTTTCTACTTCCACATTTTGGACATATTTTAAGCATCAATACACTCCAGGTTAAATCCCTTGCTTTTAATTGGACGACAGGGGCGGACAGTGGAAAAAATTGAAAGCCGTTTTACAAGGCTTGTCCAACAAACGGCTTAGAGATTGTGGTTCGCTTTTCTCGTACAAGCTAAGGCAACGCGTTTTGTTGGTCTGGTCATATTTGGATATTATCAGAAGGCCATACCGTAAACAAGTGTTTACGGTATGGCTAAACCGCCACACCGGAAACCCCGTTTTTACTGGGTTACAGAGAGGCGAATTCAGAGGGGTTTTCGGTATGGGTCTTAATACGGTCAGGCTGGGTAACATAGCTATTAGTTATAGGGAGGCCAAAGCTAATGGAATATATTCCGAAGAGCCTAGGTATATTGGAAAAATTGAATCGCAACGTGCCATTCAGAATGTGATCAAAAAAATAGTGAAAAAAAATACGGAGGGTCATAAAAATTCTTGACGGCTGCGATCAAGCTTATGAAATCACAGGTGCGGCTCGACGTGTCATAAATCTTTTTTTCTGAACAATGGCGGACGCGGTTTTAATTACTTTTTGCTTTACTTTATCACTCTACCAAGTCGCTTTATCTCGACAAAAATGAAAAGCTCATCATCTTGCGTAATTGGTCGAGCGTGCATTGTTGAAATACGTGGCACATAAAGCCGTTGGAACGATTCTCGCACGCTATCCATTCTTCCAAAGAAGGGTTCAAAGACTTGTCTCCAATTATCCCGTTTGCAAATTACATGCACATAATCTGTAAAGTCTGCATAGCAGATAATCGGAAAAACAAGTTCCCTAGAGTTCTCAGCCTTATGTTTCTTTTCCTGCCATTTGTCGTAAAGGCCGTTCGGTAAGCGTTGTTTCGGCCATTCAGACCCAAAAGCTTCGGTCATCTTCTCGTCAATAAAGTTACGCAGCTGTGTTTCAAATCGTAAAAAGAAGTTATGCGCCCTGTTTGTGCGTTCGAGGTCTTCCTCAAAATCTTTATCTTCCGACACCGATAGCGGAGAGCCGTAACGCTCAACTAAGGAAGGCGGTTCCCGCAGTATTCCTGCAACTTCTAAACTTTCCGCGAAAGCAAGGGCTGGGAAATTCGTAAGATCACTATTCAAGCCGCGCTCAACATAAAAATCTGAACGCGCTCCTAGATCGTCTAAAATTGCTTTAGGCCAGGTGATGTTATCTCGCCAGTCACCTAGATCGGCGCGCAATATTTCAGTGAGACGATCATCAAATGGCCGCAGACTGGCTAAGCTATGTCCGATTTTCTGCAATTCAGCGAATCCGCCAAGAGAACTTAGGGCGTTCTGCATATCAAGCCAAGGAGCGCGCATAGACAATATCGCTTTCTGTAGCTCAGAAGCCTGAATCGCAATGCCTGTTTTATTAAGTTTTTCTATGAGGTTTTTGATATCGCGATGTTTGGTATACAGAACCTTGCCTCATAATCTTTCAAGGCTTTTATACCTTCGAGAACGCTGCTTGAAGGCATCATATTTTTTAAAAGTCGGGATGCTTGTAAATCAGCAACAGGCCCAAGCGTGGCATGCAAGAATTTCTGTTGACGGGTTATGTCTTCTATAAGGAGGGACGTTACCGAATCTCTCTCGAGTATTTTAATGTTCGCAAATGACGTCGCCATTTGCTCATAAATGGAATTGATTGGGTTGATGGCTAATGTGAGAGAGTCTTTTGCCACAAGAATTTTTTTTGTCATATCATTTATCACGCTGTTGCAACTACCTCATCCTATCATTAAATCTCCGTTCCCTTACTTGTCTTTGCTGCATATCGCAATCACGAATTCATGAAATTAAGATACCCATATATTTTGATTTATGGCACAAGCTTTAATGAGTAAGGCGGAAGGTTCTCAACTGGGGAACATAACGTCCTTTATGTTACTTTAAAAATCAGAGCAAGGGAATGAGTGGCCCTGACCCTTCTGTGGACTTTTAGATGGTTGCTTGCCGAGCTGAGTCATCAATATAAGCTTTTCTTAGCCAATCCCGTATTAGGCGATTTTGATTTCACGGAAGCTCTCGCTCAGCTGAAGTGCAGCACTCCTCCGGTCTCCCATATCCACAAGCAAGTCGAGAATTCGCAGCAATTTTTGGCCTAACTTAGGTGCCATTGGCGTGTCGCGGTCTGCGAAGTGTTGGACTAGGCTAGCTATGCGAGCGGGAATGAGTGTCCTGTGCCATCCTTTAAGCGGTTCCGAACCGTCACCAATCACCGCCAAAATCTGATCGGCAAACATCTCCGCCGGATACGCGACCTTCGAGCGCTCGCACAGTGTCAGGAAGTGGCTCATTAACGTGCCGGACCATCCGCCTGCCCGTATGAAGCAGTCAACAATTGGGAGGATCATCTTGATTTCCGACCAGTCGCCATTGACGTACCGAGCGGCTAATGATGCGTGCTCTAACGAAATGAACATGAGCGACCGAACCAGTCGCGGCTCATCGAAGCCAGAGAACTCTTCACTACGGTAGGAGTTTCGGTTGAAAGACGGGGCTTTGAGGAGACGTTCAAGACACAGGCTAAGGACGTCGACAGCGCCATCGGGAACCGACTGCGCGTCATAGACGTATCGGCAAATATACGTGGACACGAATGGTGCCAGCAGCGCCCAGCATGTATCGCCTTCAAGGTCGAAAATGGGTTCTAGGAACTGGGATCTGACCTCTGCAAGCGTTAACATGCCTGAGATACGGCCCAGCGTTTCGCCAAGTTCGTGGGTCCATTCGAAGAGCTGAGAGGATTCGCGATCCCTTCGCCCTTTCTTCACCCGGGGTGGTGAGTTCTTGGCGTTGGTCCATTGCAGAGCCACGGCAACGAACGTGAGAAGCTGACCTTTAGCTTCGCTTGCTATAATTTGTTCAAAAGGCACACGCTTCAAGACCTTTGAAGCGTATTGCGAATACCAATGTGTCGTCGGTGCAGTCCATGTCTCACCGGGCACTGTAACGTCATCCTCATCAAACTCGTGTTCGGGGTCTCGCCTTATATCCGCAGGATTTTCAACCTTGATCCACGCCGGGGGTGGAAGTGGTAGATCGAACCACCCATTTCCGTGCTGATAATACTTAACGGCAGCATTCAGAGCGTCCCGCACCCGCTTCGCTGAATGAATCGGCTCGCTCGGTCCCTTTGGCTGGGTGCGCGGTCTGGGTTCGATAAGGCAAAGCGTGAAGGCCAGATGCAGTGCGACCCACGCTAGCTTTGCGTTCTTTTCCCAAAGTATTGCTGTTTGCTCCAATGCGGCAAGCGAAACCGCCTCCAGCGGATGGGAGACCAGCGTGAGAAGTGCGGTAGCTGTTTTGGCGTCACCACCGGTTCCGTACCGTAAGTCGGCGGCGAGGCTGCGCGCGACAAATAAGGCTTGATGCCACGGGATGACCGCCGACGCTGTCCAAAACACATCGCACTTCTCCGGAGCCTGCATCGCGCGTGAGAGCACATCGCGAGCCCACTTCAACTCTGCATCGGCCATTCCTTCGCGGAATCGAAGGACGACAGCAGCAGTTGCTGCGATAGCACCTTTACGCATCCCAAGGTTTTCTTCATCATCGGCAGCCCCGAAAAGGGATGCGCTATCGAGTTTCTGCGCTAGCTCTATAGCAATCGGGATTTTGAGCGGGTCATCGACTTCTCCGTTTTCGAATGCCTTTGACGCCCAAGTCCACAGATTTCCCTCTTGGAGCGCCACCTGAGCGCGCTCGACCTTCGCAATGTTCTCTGGCTTCGAGGCTGATGGGCTTACGTGTACCACCTCGACCAGTCCGTCCTCGCTCGCCGGTTTTGTCGCTCTGTAATTCTCCATGTGTACGAGCTCGGCGTACTCAAGCGCCTGCTTTGTCAGATGGTCGCAGGCAGCAGAATTATTCCGGTGTTCCTCCATTTGGTACGGGAGGTTATCCTTGAAGCCGAGAATGGCCGCCCTAGTGCGCTCTCCAAATTCCTCACCAAGAATGTAGAGAGGGGCAAGCCAACGAAGCTGCATCTTCCGCACTACCCTCGCGGTTGCAGCCTTGATCGCATCAACATGCGGAAGATCGCTTGGATCGCTGAAACCCATGAGGTTCGTGATCAAGCTGGACATGTCTTGCACCATGCGATTGTGGTCGGCGAACCACAGTCGTTGGGCTGTGACAATAGGAAACATGGTCTCCGACAGTCGCTCGGTGTGCAAGGCGAGCATTGAGGCGGCCCCTAAGATCGCGGTACTTTGATTGCCTGCAACGATTTGATGAATCAGCTCGTCGACTGGTCGTCCGCGTTCCAACTCGGCGAAGCACCACTCCTCTAGCGCCATGAAGCCACACGCAAGCGCTTTTGGAACCCACATTGCACGATGCCAAAGATACTCCCTATCACCTCCCCAAAACTGCTGGGTGCCCCATGGAAACTGGATTTCCAAGGGAAGAGGCGTACCTGGGCTTTCATGCAGATGTCGGTGTAACTGACGCCATGCCATCACTGCGTGATTGCAGAGGTCATTGAACAACCTGATCGCTTGCTCCGGCGAAGTCTTGAACAGCGAATGGAACGGCTCGCGAAGTGGCGAAGGTGGCCAGAAGTTCTGGTAGTCGCGGTCAATAGTGAGTGTGTCCCAGTCGTGATACGAAAACTGTGAAAACCCGAAACGCGAGAAGCCACCTGAAATAATTAATTTTTCGTTGCGCGTTCGTTCTGATTCTGGCTTAGCAAGTGCCTTCTTCCGCAGCTCGGCCGCCTGCTGCATCTCCTTCCGCTCTCGCGCCACCTGGTCGTCAGGAAGCTCCCCCTTGAGATGCTTGAGTGTCAGGTCGACCAAAAGCTGAGGATGAGTACCAGCGAGTATCGGCGAGAAGTCCACAATCTCCTTGAACTTGTTATCTCGCAGCCGTTCTGATGCAATGACGCGTTTGAGATACTCCTCAGCCAGCTCCGGCATGGTGGCAGCAGAGCGAAAAATCAGATTGCTGAGCGACTGCCTGAAGTCACCAAGCTCTTTGAGTGGCTCCCAGCGTGATGCTTCAGTTGGCGTCTTGGTAGAGCCGAGCTTATCGATTTCACGCAGCCAGCCGGCACATTGAGTGACAAGCTCGCGCGAGATCGGATTCTTCACGCTGGCCAGCGCGTTCTGCCAAACCTCGAACACTGAAACGATGTCCGGGTACAACGTGACTGGGACGGTGTCCGTCCGCGCAAGAAGGAAGTCGATCAGCCTCCGCCAAGCGGCGAAATCGGACGGCCAGCCCAGAATGTCGGCAATTCGTATACGTTGGTCTTGTGGCAGTTCACCCGCGAGGATGTTTGGATTAGGTGTGGTCTTCTCGGCCTGAAACCAAACAAGTGCCTTCTTCAAAAAGCAGAACTCATCGGCCATAACTACATCGGCGAATTGAGCCTTGTCTTTCTCAAACGTGGATGCCGCAAGGGGACCAAGCAGCCAAGCACGCGTCCACTGCGAGCGCATCTTCGACGACGCCGTCAGACGCAGAGTATCTGCCCAACTATTGCCCTCCCTATACTCCCACTGCGACATAAGCTCGACGACCCGCGCGACCGCCGGTGGCTCACCGCACTCACGAACCTCCTCCGGCCATTTCTCTCCACGCTCCGAAAGGACGTGGAAGAACGACCACTCAAAGAAGATGTCGTGTGAGAATCGAACGGTGAGCCCTTCCCTAACATGCTGGAGGATACCGTCGGCCACCAATTGATCGATTAGGCCAATCGTTGGAGTTGTGAGCTGGCTAAGCGACACCGGCTGACTAAGTTGCCGGGCGCAGATCGCGCCGACTTCGATAATGGCACGTTGCCGTTCTATGGCGTTCCGACCTACCTCGTTATAGCCGCCTCGCGCCCACCAGTTTCCAATGAGATCGACTTCTGATTGCGGCTCGAAGGGCATAGCTATCTACACAAGTCACATTAGGAAATCCTGAGCTGTTTCTTGCAAAGCGGCAAGCTCCTCATGGGAGTAACAATCCAACACCTCCTGCATAGAAAGGAATATCCATAATCCTGCCAACA
>NZ_JAWPOH010000061.1:0-18271 GCF_037671525.1 Methylobacter svalbardensis | reverse complement strand
GATAAGAATCCTGCGGCTAAGCTCAAAGAATTGGCTGGACTTATTGATGAGGTTTTTCAGTTAATGCCTTCTGGAAAACATATGGTTGGGAGGGATTTGGGGCGTTTAGGGCCGACGGTTTCGCTACAGTACCGTGCTGCTGGATAATTTTCCAAGAATCAGGCTGCAAAAAATTTAAAAACTTGAACATCGAGTAATATACACCTTTTTAGGGGTTTACTTTACGTTATGTTTGAAGATGGACTCGCGTATCAATACAGAAGCTGAAATCGATGCCTGCGTTAAGTCCATTGGTGGTATCAAAGTCAGCGAACTTTTTCAAGGGTCGCCATCCTTTGATAATGCAGATTATCTGTTTGAGAAATACAATGTTGTCGCTGAGCTAAAGTGTCTCTCGGAAGACAAGACCACGGACAACGCTCTTCAAGAAAAAACGAAGTTAATAATTCATAAGTATTTGGCAGAATCCAGGATCGTGATATTTGGAACTCGCAAGATAACTACCGATCAGTTGTCACCGAAATGCACCAAAGAAATAGCAGAGCTTTACCGCAAGCCAATCAGAGGTGCGATGAGGAAAGCGAATAGGCAAATCCGCGAAACAAAAAGGGAATTGAAGGTGGAATCTGCACACGGTCTTCTGATTCTAGTTAACGATGAGAATACGGCGGTAGATCCAAGTCGTATTAACTGGATCTTTGCTGAGACATTCAAGCGAGACGACTTTAGTTCAATTAACTCAGTACTCTTTCTTACTCTAAATCTAATGGCTACACACCCGGCAATAAGAAATGATTTGCTCGTGTGGGTGGAGGGGCATCGAGATCCCGGCTTTCTGTGTCCGCAGGACCTCTATGATAACTTGAGGGTTGCACTGTATAAGCGCTGGGAAGGGCTATTGGGTCAGGAAATGAAGTCGATCGAGGTTAGAAATCACGAGTTTATTCATGAACTTGAATATAAAACAACATAACAATGGGCTACACAACGACGTCAAACTCTTCGCTACGCTACTAGTTTGCTGCGTGTGAGCCCTAAGCACAAAAGGTTCCATGTCTTGCATTGTGCAATTCAATACACCAGCCCGAAATGGGGCGCATCGTGCCCCATTTCGGAGCCCAAGCGTACTGGGCATTTTGATTCTTGAAATGAATTGTCCGTTGGAATGCTTTGAAAGCAACCCGACTTTTGGTGTTTGTAAACGGGGCGCGATGCGCCCCCTACCGGGCTCAATCTATTACGGTAGTAAGGATTTATCTTCGGGAAGGCGAACATCTGCTCACCAAGATCATGGACTTTTTGCACAACGAAGAGAAAGTCTCAGGCGTTACGGTATTGCAAGGCATTATGGGTTTTGGCCCGGACGACGAAATTCGGACCAGCCGCCTACTGGACTTGTCCCTGGACTTACCGTTGATCATTGAGTTTTACGACTTGCCTGAACGGGCTGAGAGAGCGTAATCAATCATTTTCAAACCCACATGGGTTTATCTCATGTCGTGAGCTGGTCGGCGACTAGCCATACCAGAGATCTTTGATCGCTACCGGACTTTTTTGAAACCTTAAAAAGTCCGGAAATCACGTTTATTTTTTCCAAACAGGTTGTTCAACAGTCTTTAGTAAGTGGCTCGCTTGGACTTATCCGCTTCTTTCTTTGCCTCTCTGGCTTCTTTCGCCAATGCTATGTAATGTTGACGCAACAATGTGAGTTCTTCCTCTTCTATTTCTTCTAAATCGAGCAGTGCATTATTGGCGCCTTCAAAAGCCCGAATCAATTCATCCAATTTTACTTGCATAGCTTCCGTATCCCGGTTTTGGGTGTGCTGAATCAGGAACACCATCAGAAAGGTAATGATGGTCGTTGCGGTATTGACGATCAGCTGCCAAGTATCACTAAAACCGAAAAGGGGGCCGCTGATAAACCAGACCAGAATTACGCCTATGGCAACATTGAAAGCAAAAGGCCTTCCGGACAAATGACTGAATAATCGGGCGAAATGGTCGAACTTGGTATTCCAGTAGGCGGCTTTCTCCATGTTATTTAAAAAATCGAGGATCAGCTTTTTAAAAACTCCACGAGTGAATGGCTATTCATGTGATGTGCTCCATTGGTTTTAATTACGGGTTGATGGGTGTAGGCTCGGAAAACTCAGTCATACTGTTTTTCAAAACTAAGTATCTGAATATAAGTTTCCAGCTCTTGTTTAAAGCCGGAGTGCAGGCTTTGCCTGCTTTGCAAGCAGAGCTTGCACTCCAAAATACCCGAAAACTTTAGTTCGATTACTTATATCCAAAACTGCCGAGATATTCTGAAACGATCAAAATCGAAAGTAAAGGAAGCTCTGCGTGGAACCAATTCCATCTGGCGATTATCGGATGCGCCGCAGTGCCAGCGTGCCTGTGACCACGAGCAGCGCAGACAGTCCAAAGCCGAATACCGTGAAACTGCCATCCAAAGCAGGCCGACTGCGGCACTAGAAATGAATTTAGCAACATCGTCAGCGTATCGGCGCTCACTATCTCGGCAATTCCAATGCTTCCTGTACCGCGACATACAAACTGGCAATAAAGAAAATAACGCCTAACCTATGCTGTTAGTGCTGAACCAAAAAGCCAATTCGGTGAAAATGGAGGGAACCGCATACCATACAATGAAAATGCGGACGCATTTCCGGGGCGCCGCCGGTTAAATCAAGAGTATGAAGATTGCATCTTCGGCAAGCGCCAGCACCTGAGTTGTGCAAATAGCCGAGATTGACTTGCTGGATTTCCAGCGGTTTGCGGAAAATGGCAAGAAAATCGCCGCCTGCCAGCAGCGGTTGGGTGCCGTGCATGTATTAATCCTTGGAAAACCAAATATCGCCGTAAAAGGCGGAAACTTGTCTGCCGCTGTTATCGGTATCGGTCATCAGCGCAACCGCATCGATAGTGCGCACGTCTTCGCCGAACAGCTTTTGCAGATCGGCGCGGACATTGCGCTTTTCGCTGTACCAAACGTTCAGCGCCGCTTCCGGGCCACGCACTGCCGTCATCATCGCATGGTCGCCGGCAAAGGCATTAGGCCAGACTTTATCTTTTGATGTATTGCTCGCCCAGACATAATTAATTGCCTTGGTCTGCCAAAACGCTAGGCCGCCCTTGACCACGACATAAATACGGGCGGCATAATCGTCACCGGCCTTACTTTGCTCATTCAGTCCGTTCAAGCGATTTGCAATGCGCCAGGACCAATTCAGCATAGGGGTCTGTTCCAGATCGATGCGCTGTTCCTTGAATAATCCTGAAGCTGCGGCTTGGCTGTCAGCTTTTAGCGCCACGACGCCTTCCAGGGTTTGCAACTGGTAACGGGTTTCGCCTTTAAAACGCTTGCGCTCCCAGCCATCCAAACGGTTGCGGCTAAATTCGCCAAGCGGTAGTTGGGGTTCGGCAGCAAGATGCTGCACCGGTAAAGCCATCAAAAATACGATAAACACTATTTTCATGTTTACGCTCAAATCCCTTCGCAATTGAACCACGTCAATTGTAGGACTGATCGGCTCATCACCCGCTATTAAGTCCGTTTGCCGCGCTGTTGTTGGCGGCGCTGCTGCTGTATCGACTTCAACATAAACTGTCTGTGTTTAACCAACCCTTATGCTTATGCGTGGAACAACCTGACAGCCTTGTGCTTGCAGGCTCCTCCAATACAGCAATGGCATTATCGGTTGATCCATCATCCGCATTCAGCATAGCCCCACAAACAGTTTGCGCTGAGCCTGACGTTAGCGCGTCGCCAGAATTACTGTCATCCCCGCGCCACCGGCTACCGCAATCATGAACGGCAGCGATTGAATCAGCGCATCAGGCGCCAGGCCTTTGCCGGAGAATTTGACCATCAAGGTTTGAGTCAAAAACAGTGCACAAATCGAACCGGCCAGCGTCGTCAGCGTTGCCCAGCTTAAAGCCAGCCGGTAATTTGCCGTGCCGCTGCCGAATAAAGTCGCCGCACCTTTAAAGTTGTCGTTGGCGCCGTTGGCATAGGCCAGAAAACAGACGGTAATGAATAAGACGCTTGTAATCATTGCAGCTCTCCTTTGTCGGTCTACAATATTGCCGTAAGTCGTTAGGAGAGCAATAAACCTTACAAAAAATATTCAGACCGTGGGACTGAGAGGCGTAATGGTTTATTAGTAAGACGGCGGAAGAATCGGTTCGATGCCCTCAAACTCCGCATCAGGATGATGTTTTATTACCAATTTCCTGATGGCCTCTATGCGGTCCTTGGGAATATCAATCAGAACCAGAAGTTCGCCCTGCTCGATGGCTTCTGTAAACTGTTTTAACCTTGAGTTGCCCGAATTCATTCCCGCTAAACCACCCATCAGAGAGCCGATGGTTGCACTTGCTATAATGATCCCCAAAAGCGGCCCGCCCGCAATGGCAAACCCCGCAAAGCGCAAACCAATTAAGCCTGCCAACAATCCCGTGGTGCCGCCTAATGCAACTCCTCGCTCAACTGCGGGAAGAAAGTCGGTTTTTATGCTTACCCCGGCTTCGGGGAGTCCTTCAAGCGGCGTGTCCCTTTTCGCCAGGATATGAATATGGCGCTCTTCTATGCCCTCAGCTTGGAGCTCTTCGACGATTTTATGGGTGATAGCAATATTGGGAACTAAAAAATAGATTCTTCTCATGGCGTTCTCCTCTTTTGATGATATTCACATTGACGATGAAGTCCAATGAGAGCTTATGTTAATTTGCCTATTATGGATTCTCGGGTAAACCGATATAAGTATAATAGATTTATTTCATTGCGTTTCAATAAGTTAAACTACGTATTTATTTCGACTCATTGATAGTATATCCTTAATATCCCGCTACAACTCTAATCTAAATATTTTTGCCGACTTCATAATATTGCTTAATAGAGAATTCAAAATAAAATTGGAAGCTTGAGGAGGGTAGCCTTGAAATCGATAACCGGCTTGTTTATTACCCGATGGTTTTTTGTTTTCGTATGGTTCTCAACCTTTGGCTTGAGCTCGATGGCATTCGCCGGGACAACAAGCGCTTTGCCGACAAAAACCGACGAATCTGCCGATATTGAGGTCTTCGTGCAACAGGGTTGCCCACACTGCGCTGACGCAGAGGTGTTTTTGCTGGCCCTCAAACGCGAACAACCGACGTTGAGCATCATTATTCATGACGTCATTCAAGAGCCCGCCGCACTGGAGCGATTACAGCATCTTGCTAAAAGCCAGGGTATAAAGACCCTAAGGGTTCCCGCTTTTCAGGTCGGCGGACAATTGATCTTCGGTTATTCAAAAGAAGCCGGTACCGACCAGCTTATCCGTAGCGCGCTGACCAAAATCCCAACAGCGAACATTCAGGATAATTCCGGCAGTTGCGAAACGAAAGCCGCTTTGTCCTGTGAGACAGAGCAATACATCGATTTTTTCGGCCACAGATTGTCGCTTGACGAGATCGGTTTACCGCTGTTCACGCTGGCAATCGGCCTACTGGACGGTTTCAACCCTTGTTCCCTATGGGTGTTGGTGCTGATGATTTCGTTGCTCGCATCGATGAAAGACCGGATGCGGATGTTCGCCATCGCCGGAACCTTTGTCGCTGTCGAAGGTCTGGTTTATTTCATGTTCATGGCGGCTTGGCTCAACCTGTTCTTGCTGATCGGTCTATCCCGACTTTCAGAAATCGCCATTGCGGGCATTGCCTTGCTGGTCGGCCTGATTAATCTCAAGGACTTCGGATTTTTCGGGTTAGGCGTGTCCTTGTCGATTCCCGATACCGCCAAACCGGATATATATGCCCGGATCCGGCAAATACTTCAGGCGAAGAACCTTACCGGTGCGCTGATTGGGGCATTTGTGTTGGCCATTTTGGTACAGATTGTCGAATTCATGTGCACCTCCGGTTTTCCGATGCTGTACACCCGGATCCTGACGTTGAAACAATTGGATAGCATCAGTTATTACGGTTATTTGCTACTGTACAATCTGGCTTATATGTTCGATGACGTTATTATTTTGACCATTGGCATCATCACGCTGAGCCAGCGACGACTACAGGAAAAAGAAGGCCGCTGGCTCAAATTAATCAGCGGTCTGACTATGATGGGGATTGCCATCTATTTACTGTTAAATCCTTTCTGACCTATTTCATAGAACGAGGCCTGCCATTGAACAGCAAACCGACAACACCCCATTGGGAACATTTTGAGCACCAAGCGGACATCGGCATACGCGGCATTGCGCCGACGCTGGAGCAGGCGTTCGAACAAGCCGCCGTCGCGATGACCGCCGTGGTTACCGATCCTGACTTGGTTACGGCATCAAAAGTCGTTTCCATTCATTGCGAAGCGCCAGATACCGAGTTGCTGTTCGTCAACTGGATCAACGAGTTGGTTTATCAAATGTCTGTACATGGATTATTGTTCAAGCGTTATCAAGTTTCTATTAAAAACGACACATTATCGGCAACCGCCTTTGGTGTAGCCGTCGACCGGCAAAAACACCAACCCGCCGTGGAAATCAAAGGCGCTACTTTTACCGAGCTGCATGTCTATCAGCAAGCTGATGGAACATGGGTTGCCCAATGTGTTGTCGATGTTTAGAGGTTGAATTACCCCGATCCAAGCCGGATGAGGCATCATTGCTTGGGCATCACGGAAACGATAGAAGCGGGGTTGCAGAACCCCGCCCCGCTTGGAATTTCCGTGCTTTTTGCGCTTTTCGTGGATCAATTGCCGTTTTTAGATTAAAGGAGAGAATCAATGGATACCAGTCAATTCATACAACGGGACGAAACCTGTTGGGAAATTCAGCCTAAAGGAGCCATGCGCGTTCCGGCGATTATTTATGCCGATGCACAATTGCTGCAGGATATGGACCAGAAAGTTTACGAGCAGCTCACCAATGTCGCGACCTTGCCGGGTATTGTTGAAGCTGCTTATGCAATGCCCGACGCACACTGGGGTTACGGTTTTCCGATCGGCGGCGTCGCCGCTTTCGATCCCGATCAAGGCGGAGTGGTCTCGGCAGGCGGCGTCGGTTTCGATATTTCCTGCGGCGTTCGCACCTTGCTTACCGGCCTTAATATTGCCGAGCTGCAACCGCACAAACAGGCGCTGGCCGATGCGTTATACCGCAAGGTTCCCGCCGGTCTCGGCAGCAGAGGCAAGATACATTTGAATCATGAGAATATGCACGGCATGCTGACCGGCGGCGCAAAATGGGCGCTCGATCAGGGCTATGGCGAGGCGCAGGATCTGGAACGCATCGAAGAACACGGCTGCATGGCCGGTGCCGAGCCCCACTATGTTTCTCCGAGAGCCAGAGAGCGACAAAAAGATGAAATGGGTACCTTGGGTTCCGGCAATCATTATCTGGAAGTGCAGCGGGTCGCGGAAATTTTCGACCCGGCTGTCGCCAAAACTTTCGGCTTGCGGGTTGATGACGTGGTGATCACAATTCATTGCGGCTCCAGAGGTCTGGGCCATCAGATCGGCACCGAATTTTTAAAAGAAATGGCGATGTCGGCGGCCCAATACCAGATCGTGTTGCCGGACCGCGAACTGGCCTGCGCGCCATTAAACTCCCCCTTAGGAAAGCACTATCTGGGCGCGATGCGGGCAGGCATCAACTGTGCATTGGCCAATCGCCAGATTATCACCCATCTGACCCGGCAGGCTGTCGCAACGATATTTCCAGGCATCCACCTCGGTTTGCTATACGATGTCTCGCATAACACCTGCAAGCTCGAGCAGCACATGATTGACGGCCAGAAAAAAGCGCTGTACGTACACCGCAAAGGCGCGACCCGCGCTTTCGGCCCCGGCCATCCCGATTTGCCGGCCGTATTCAAAGAGACCGGCCAGCCGGTGCTGATCGGCGGCTCGATGGGCACCAGTTCTTATGTGTTGTGCGGCACCAAAGAAAGCGAACAGCGCGCGTTCAGCTCGGCCTGTCATGGCGCGGGGCGGGCGATGAGCCGCACACAGGCCAGCAAGCAATGGCAAGGCAGATCGCTGGTCGAAGAGTTGGCCGCGCGAGGCATCATTATTCGCAGTCCGTCGATGCGCGGCGTGGCCGAAGAAGCGCCCTTGGCTTATAAGGATGTCAGTGCGGTAGTGGATATTGCCGACCGGGCCGGATTAGCCCGGAAAGTCGCTAGGCTGGAGCCGGTGATTTGTATCAAAGGCTAAAGGTGAAAGATGAAAGTGGGTCTTCCCTTTATATCGGTACCAGCGGCTGGAGTTACCAGCACTGGCAAGACCGTTTTTACACCAGCGTCGCACGAAAAGACTGGCTGAAATTCTACGCAGAACGCTTTTCTGCGGTGGAAGTTAACGGCACTTTTTATCGTCTGCAAAGCCCCGCCACTTTTGAAAAATGGTTTAACGAAACCCCGGCAACATTCAGGTTCGCAATAAAAGCCAATCGCTACTTGACGCATAATAAAAAACTGCTCGATCCAAAACCGTCAATACTGATCGAGAAAAACCACGCCGAAGCGCTGGGTGAAAAACTGACCGTGGTGTTGTGGCAGCTGCCCGGCCTATTGAAAAAGGATTTGCCCCGGTTGCAAGGCTTTATCGACGCCCTGCAACAATGGACTGAAACTCGCCACTGCATAGAATTCAGACACGAGTCCTGGTTTGATGATGAAACAGCGGATAGGCTGGCTAAAGCCAATATCGCCGTTTGCCTGTCGGACGCCGAAACCTGGCCGATGTGGGATTGCGTCACTTCAAACCTGGTTTACATTCGCCTGCATGGACACGCACGAACTTACGCCTCTTCCTACAGCAAATCCGAACTGGCCTATTGGGCCGAGCGCATCGCCCAATGGAATAAGCAGGGTAAGGACGTACATGTTTATTTCGACAATGACGCCGAATGCGCCGCACCTTTTAATGCCTTGGTCTTGCAAGGTCTCATAGGTCTGTAGATGAGCATGCCAGCGCCTTCACGTCCTGCATTCAATCAAGGCATGCACCCGATTAAGGTCGCCCGTTTTCGTCGCTTCGATCAGCTGTGGCTTATTCATCAACCGTTCCTTATCGATAGATGAAATATTCAATCATGTTAAAAAACCAAAGGAATTTATAACATGATTGAACTGAGCTGAATGGCGGGCAAAGGGATAGTACGCCGAATATTTTTTACATATTTTCATTGATAGGTGAGGGTTTCTTGCCGCTGAAACGTCTACTGTAGAAAGCTCGGAAATTATTTGTTGTTTTTCCCCTCAGAATCGGTTGTTCAGTTAAATGCTATAAGTAGCGAACGTGGTCATGATGCTTGAAGGCTTGTTTGCAGGATAACACTGCTTATTAACCGAGAAAGTCCGCATGAGGATTTATAGTGTTTATTTTGTTTTTAAGCTTAAAGACTACTGCAAAAATAAACTAAGGAAGTGAGGACGGAGATATGAAAACATTAAAACTGGTACAAAAGTCTAAGAATGTAAAGATTCCAGCAAAAATAGCTAACGATCGCATGATGAATAAAGATGACGATTTAATTGATTTGTTTCCTCTACCCCGATATTTTCAGGTGCATTTTCAGCATGTTCATGAAAATACCCATGATCTTCAAGGCGAACTGGTTCAACTTAAAGATTATGTGGCTAAAATCGATGAAAAACTTGAGCGGTTGATGGCGCTGTTAAGCCGTCCGCCCGAACATGTGCTTTGATAGCAAGACAATATTTCCTATGTATTTATTTAATAGCCATGAAGGTGGTGCGTTAACGCCTCTGGACGGCGCTGCAATGCCGACTCCGCAAAAAATGTACTCGTTGTTTCAAGCCTCAACAGGCCAGGAAAAACCGCTTTCGATGGGCGGTTTGTTATTAACGTTGGTGTTGTTACTGCATCTATGGGCCGCTATCTGGGTGCTGCAACCGGCAGAAGCCATCACCAAGGCTCAACCGATGATAATGGAAGTATCGCTGGTTTCCGCACCGAGCCAGCAAGCTGCAGCTGCGCCGATTGCACAACCTAAACCGGTGGAGCCGAAAAAACAGCCTGTTAAAAAACCGGTCAAGAAAAAGCAGCCGGTTATCCGCAAACAAATGGAGCTGCCAAAACCGCAGGCTTTAGTCAATGAAATATTGCCTGCGCCATCGACTGCCGAATCGGCACCGGCTCCCGTAGCGACTAGCGCTACCGCGAATACGTCAAGCAAGACAACGGCAGAGACCGCACCCTTTACCGAGGCGAATTTCAATGCCAATTACGGCTCCAATCCCAAACCGAAATACCCCGGTATTGCCACCAGCCGCGGCTGGGAGGGCACTGTGCACCTGCTGGTGAAAGTATCCGTCGAAGGCGATAGCGAGGAGGTCACCTTGCAACGCAGCAGCGGCTACGACTCGCTCGACGAGGCTGCTATCGAAGCGGTCGAAAAATGGAAATTTATTCCGGCCAAGCGGGGCGACACGGCAGTGGCTAGTTCGGTCGTCGTACCCATTAATTTTGTTTTGAATAACTAAAAAGGAAACCTAAATGCCCTACCATATCGAGCCGAAAATTATCATCGACGGTACCTTGTATACCCTGCTGGCTTTCTCGGTGGCCACCTGGACGGTGATTCTGTATAAAATCTGGGAGTTCACCAATAATAGCTATCGTAACCGGCGCTTTAATCAGGCATTCTGGGATGCATCCGATCTGGCGCAAGCGGAATCGGTGCCCGTAGATACCGCGATAGGTCCGCAGGCTCGCATCGCGCAGCAGGGTTTTGCCTGGCTGAACGAAAGCCAACAAGCTGCCGGTAAGCACCTTAAATATATCGGTTCTCCGGCTGAATTGCTGGAATACTCGCTGCTGGTGCAAATGCAGAAGGAGCAACACCTGATGGAAAGCGGCCTGACACTGCTCGCCAGCATCGGCAGCACTGCGCCGTTCGTCGGCCTGTTCGGCACGGTGTTGGGCATCATGCACGCGATGCATGAGATTACCGCCAGCGGCTCGACCAGCCTGGATGTAGTGGCCGGCCCGATCGGCGATGCGCTGGTCGCCACCGCAATCGGTATCGCCGTCGCCGTACCTGCAGTGTTGGCGTATAACTTTTTCCTACGCCGGGTCAAGCAGCAACGCACCGGCTTGGAAAACTTTGTCACCAGTTTTCTGCATATCGCCTTAAATACGGACAAGGTATAAACATGGCTTTTAAACCGCAATCGGAAGACGAAGGCGCGATGAGCGAGATTAATGTCACGCCGCTGGTCGATGTGATGCTGGTGTTGGTGATTATTTTACTGGTGACTGCGCCGCTGCTCACGCAATCGGTGCATGTGACCTTGCCGAAAACCGCCGCAACCACAGCGGATGTTAAAGAACAACCGCTACAGCTAGGCATCGATGCCCAAGGGCTGATCACGCTGAACAAACTGCCGTTGGTCAATCTGGCTGCCCTGGAAACGGCTTTGAAGGATGAACTTTTGAAAAATCCTGAAATCGGTCTGCATTTATACGCCGATCAAGACGTTGTTTATTCAAAGGTTGCCGAAGTGATGGCGACCGTTCAACACGACGGAATTGCCAAAATAGCCTTTGTGACTGTGGAGCAATAAGGTTTGTACCGCTGCCGATAAAACGGCAGCGGTCTTGCGCACGCTCACCGCATGGGTGCAGGATGTACTTAACCATAATCATGATCTAAAAGCCGACGCGGCATAAAGGGATTCGGAGCGCTCGCAAGCGGATATTGATGTCTCCCTGAGTTGGCCGCAGTTATTTTTTGTATCCGGCTATCGAATTGATTACCTGACTTCCTGCGAGACAAGCGCGTTTGAAGCGCTGTTCACAATGAGCAGGGAAATCGATGTGGTGACGCATCAACGCCGGCCGCCCCCGTCGCCAGCCGCCGGCGCAATTCTAATCCACGGTATCAGCAATAATGACAGGAAGAAAATCAGAGCCAGAATATTGAACATGGTATTGATCGTAAGCACATCCGCTTCGCGCAACACCAGACGGTAAAGCTGCTTCAGCGCGGCCAGATCGCTGTCCGGCAACGACGCATCACTAAACCGTTCCTGTAAGCCGCCCAACAGGGCTTGCGTCGTTGTCGAACCGGGCTTCACTGCCTCGCGCAATACGGCGTAATGTTCCTTGTTCAGCCTAATCATGAGAGTGTTGGTGAGTGCCAGGCCAATGGCTCCACCCAGGTTTCGCATGAGATTGTACAGCCCGCTGGCGTTTTTCACTTCTTCCGGCGGTAGTGTGCCGAAGGTCATGTAATTGATAGGCAGGAAACAGAACATCAGGGAGAAGCCCCGGATCGCCTGCGGCCAGAAGAATTCCCAGAAACCTGCTTCATGGTTCAAATTCCCGTTCATCAAGGTTCCCAGGCCGAAGCCAAACAGCCCCAAGGCCAACGTCAGGCGTGGCCCCAGCTTTTTGGCGATCCGGCCAACGACGAAAGCGGATGCGAACTGAAACAGTCCGGTGACCATGATGTACTGGCCGATCTGTAGGCTGTTCAGACCCTTGACGGTGGCCAGGTAGATCGGCATCAAGTAGATAATGGAGTAAAGCCCGATGCCGAGAATGAAGCTGAATAAGCAACCTATGGCGAAATTGCGATTGCGGAATGCCCACAGGTCCACGATCGGGTGTTCGATGGTCAGCTCCCGATGGAACATCGCGATGCCGGCAGCTGTCGCGACCAGGCTGAAGAACACGATCTCGCGGCTTTCGAACCATTCTTCGCGTACGCCCTCTTCCAGCACGAATACCAGGCTCCCAAGGAATACGACGATATACAGGATGCCGCGGAAGTCGATCTGCTTCAGCAAGGCCCAGTCCGGGTCGTCCACACGCAGAAACAGCCCGGTGATCACGGTCGCCAGTATTCCCGGCACCAGATTGATCAGGAACAGCGCCTTCCAGGACGCCATCTCGGTGAGATAGCCGCCCAGCACTGGACCCGCCGTGGGCGCGACCGTTACTACCATGGCGACGACGATTGTCATCGTGGGCTGAAGACGGCGCGGGAACAACGTGTAAGTCACGGCGAATACCGATGGGATCATCGCCCCTCCGAAAAATCCCTGGAGGGCGCGGAACGCCACCATGGACGGCAGGTCCCAGGCGAGCGCGCACAACAGGCTCATCACGGTAAAGCCGCCGCAGGATAGGGCGAACAGGTAGCGCATAGACAGCGCCCGTCCGAGCCAGCCTGACAAGGGAATGATCGCCACTTCCGCCACCAGATAGGAGGTCTGCACCCAGGTGATCTCGTCCCGTGTCGCCGAGAGTGCGGCCTGGATCTGTTCCAGGGAACTGGCGACAATCTGGATATCCAGGACCGCCAGGAACATCCCGAATACCATGGCGAAAAAACCAATCCATTGCTGGGGGCTGACCGTCTTCTCGGTAGCGTCGTTCGCGGCCGCGATCTCGGGTGGCGTTCTGCTGAGGGCTGGCGGCTGGGGCGAGGCGGACTTTATTACCGATGCCATGGCAGCCTACCCGACCCTGACCTTGACCACCGTGGAAAGCCCCGGCTTCAGACGGCTCAAGTCGGTGCCGGGCCTGAACCGGATCTTCACCGGAACGCGCCGCACAATCTTGGTGAAGTTACCGGTTGCGTTCTCCGCCGGCAACAGGCTGAATTCGGAACCCGAAGCCGGCGCGAAGCTGTCTACCGTCCCTTCGAACCGGCTGTCGGGATAAGCATCGATCAGGATGTCCACCGGCTGTCCCGGTTGCATGCGTCCGATCTGGGTCTCCTTGAAATTTGCTTCCACGAACACTCCATCGGTCGGAATCAGGTATGACAGCACGCTGCCGGGTTTGACCAGTTGCCCCACCTGCACACTGCGATTGCCCATGATGCCGGCGATGGGCGCTACAATGTGAGTGTTCATCAGGTTGATGCGAGCCAGTTCCAGCGCGGACTGGGCCGCCTTCAGCCTGGCCCGGGTCTCGTCGATCCGGGCCTCCCTGGATGCCAGTTCGCTCTCCGCTTCCAGCCGCGCCGAACGAGTTTGATCCCGCCGGGCAGCCGCCTGCTTATGGGTGGATTCGGCGGCATCGCGGGCTTGTACCGAAACTGCCCCCTCCGAAGCCAAGTTATCGAAACGTTTCGTATCTTTCGCGGCACGTTCCAGATCGGCCTCCGCGACGGCGATGTTGGCTTCTTCCTGACTGATCCTGGCGCTCTGCGTGCGTTTTTCGGTTTCCAGCGTATGGATGTGCGCCGTTTCCATCAAGACTTGCGCATCTGCCTGGGCGACCTTGGCCTGGAAATCATGGTCGTCGATGACAACGAGCAAATCGCCCGGCATCACCTTCTGATTGTCCTCGAATAGTACCTCCTTGACGTAGCCCGTCTCCTTGGGGCTGATCAGGCTCAGGTGCGACTTGAGATAGGTGTTGTCGGTCGTCTCGAAGGGGCGAATCTCCTTGAGCCAGTACATGATTCCGGCCGCCATCGCCAATGTAAATATTAAAAGGATCAGGATTGTTCTCGGAGAAAGGGAGAAGCGCATGTTTTTTCGTTGCCTTATCAAATGGTATGGTTTAGTTCAAAAAATAGAAGTCTGTCAAACCCGATAAACGGATGCCCAGGTCGACGGTAGTTATTCGGCAATTAAGCGGATCAAGCCGCTGGCACCCAGTACAGTCCTTTTTAAGAGCGATGGCTTTCTGGACCAACGGACAAGCTGGGCTCTTACCCGATAACGCAATAATCATGCAAATACTGCGCCAGTCTTTGCGAACATCCAGGAACTGACAAACCGAGATGCGGTTGTTAATTCCGGCCTTGAAAATAATCGGAGAATATGGAAACTTTTCGGTATTAAATCAGTCAACGCGTGCAAATCTCAAGACACGTTAGGGGATACAAGCGGCGTGTATCGATACCTTATAGTAAAGCTTCGTTGACGACGGGTCTTCGGGTACCCGAAGCGGATATGGTTGCATTACAGACCTCGTCATTTGCGAATCAGGTCATATAACACAATACAAAACGCTAGCCCCATCATAACTTGTTGTTTTTACAGGCGTGATTAATCAATCAGTCAAATCCCGCAAAACAAGTGCGGCATATAACATAACTATCGGCTAGAAATCAATGGATACGCAAAAAATTTTCTGAAGAAAATTGCGCAACTCAGGCTCGGGCGGGACTGCTTAAAATCGATCCAAGTCCCGCTAAACCTGGACCGCGGCTTGTTTTTTCGCCTGGAGAACCCAGGTTGCATTATCGACTGGCACAGCAATTGCTGTACCAAGATAAGCAGTATCCATTTCCCACAAGTAAGGGCCGATAAGAATGACTTTTGACACCACGAAATCCAATGAGTTTCAGACCCTTGCCGAGATGTGTATCCAACAAGCCGAAGTGCGGCCGGATGCCGTTGCCTTCCTATCGGGCGACAATCGACGAACGTTTCTGCAACTCGATCTAAGCAGCAATCAAGTCAGCCACGGATTGACCGCAGCCGGCGTTAAGTCCGGCTCCAGGGTAGCAATACTCGGTAAAGACACCGTTGCTCACTATGAGATTCTGTTCGGCTGCGCCAAGATCAAAGCGGTGTTGGTTGACCTGAATTGGCGGCTGGCCACTCCCGAGATACTTTATATCCTGAACGACAGCGAAACCGAAGTACTGTTCGTGGCGCAGGAGTTTTTCCCGCTAGTGGAGTCCCTGGTTTCGCAACTGATCACTATCCGGACGATAGTCGCCTTGGACGGTTCGCATCCTAACTGGTCGGCCTACGAGGACTGGAAAACCGCGAAACCGGCCACTCCACCCGCTTGCGAATACTGCGCCGACGATGTTGCCGTGCAAATGTATTCCAGCGGCACTACGGGGCGGCCGAAAGGCGTAAAACTCGCGAACTACAGTTTTTTCAGGCTGATGCAAGGCATGCTGGCGGCCGGCGATCCATGGATGTCGCTGAATCCGACCGATACGTTGTTGTTATCGCTGCCGCAATTTCACATAGGCGGGCTCTGGTGGGCCATGCAAGGTTATGCGGTCGGCGCTGCCGGCGTCATCGTCGACACCTTCGTCGCCTGGCAGGCTTTACAGCTAATCGAGCGGCACAAAGTTACCAAAGCCGTGCTGGTGCCATCGATGATCCAACTGATGCTGGCAGAACCTAGCTGTTCGCAAACCGATTTTTCGTCATTCAAGGGACTGGTCTATGGCGGCTCGCCGATCTCCCCGCCGCTGTTACGCAAGGCTATGGACACCTTCGCCTGCGAATTCTTCCAGATATACGGCCTGACCGAGACCGGCAATATGGCGGTGTGTTTACGCCCCGCCGATCATTGCCCGGCGGGCAGCCCAAGAATGAAAGCTGCCGGCAGACCCTTGCCCGGCGTCGAAGTCAAAATCGTTGATGGACAAGGCCGGACGTTGCCGGCGATGCGCAACGGCGAAATTTGCATTAAATCACCCAGCAATATGCTGGGCTATTGGAAGAACGACTCCGCTACCGGACAAACACTGGACGGTGGTTGGGTGCGAACCGGCGACGTAGGCTACATGGATGGGGATGGCTACGTTTATGTCTGCGACAGGATCAAAGACATGATCATCTACGCGGGAGAAAACCTGTTCCCCGCCGAAATTGAAGCCGTACTTAGCGAACATGAGGCGGTAGCCGAAGTCGCTGTCATTGGGATCCCCGACGAGATGTGGGGGGAAGTCGTAAAAGCCTTTGTCGTGCCGCGGCAAGGCGGCGTTATCAAGCAACGCGAGTTGATCGATTTCGCCAGAAGCCGAATCGAGGATTTCAAAGTGCCTAAATCCATAACGTTTGTCGATGCCTTACCGAGAAATCCGAGCGGCAAAGTCCTTAAACGGGTGTTGAGAGCGCCGTTTTGGCAAGACCAGGACAGACAGGTTAGTTAATTCACCATCTAGAGCACAGGAATAATAAATCATGAATGCAGCAGTATTAGAAAAAGAAAAAGTATCCATCACCGAGGCGGCGCCAGGAAAAATTGGCGCCGAGGTGAGGGGTTGGGATGTTACGACATTTACCAAGGACTCTCCCGAAATGGAAATGCTCCGGCAACTGATCTACGAGAATAAAGTGGTCGTCATTCGCGGCCAATACGACATAACCGAACAGGAACAAGTCAACTTCGCCAATGCGGTAGGCCGGCCTCAAGTTTATTTTCAAGCGAATTATCATCACCCCGACTATCCCGAGATTTTCGTTTCCAACAACCTCAATGAAGACGGCCAAAAATTCGGCGTTTCCGGCACAGGCCGCTACTGGCATACGGATTGCTCCTTCGAGAAACATCCTTTGTCCTTTACCTCAGTACGCCCTATATTCTTCCCTAAATCGGCTCGGGAAACTTCATACATCGACATGGCTCGCGTCTACCGCGAACTCCCCGATGATTTGAGACGTTATGTGGATGGCGCGATGGCAATGCAGGAAGCCTGGCCGCGCTACAAAGTACAGGCGTGTGACATCGACCGTTCGATTGAAGAAATTATCGAGAACTTCAAAGCTGAATGCCCGCCGATGGCCCACCCTGCCGTAATTGAACATCCAGTGACCGGCGAAAAAATACTCTACATCAGCAGCGGTTTTACCAGCGGACTGGTAGGACTGTCCCATGAAGAAAACGAACGGGTGATGAAAGCCTTGTTCGCCTTCGTCGAACAACCGAAGTACGTACATACGCATATCTGGGAAGACGGCGATTTGATTATCTGGGACAACCGCCCGTTGATCCATAAAGGCTCTAAGGCCAAGTCTGGCGAAAAAAGCAGAATGTACCGCATTGGCATCTACGACGAATTACCATTTTATGTAGGGATTAACCAATGAATACATTAAGAATGGTCAATTCTCAGGACAGCATCAGTGTTTCAGATATTGACGATGGTTTTATAAATAAGGTGTTAGAACCTTATTACAGCCACAGTCGTTATCTAAAACACGCCTGGTTTCAGCAGTCGGAAAGCCTTGATCCGCAAAGCTTGATCATGAATGGAGAATTCTCAATACCCGAGTCTTGCTATATCGACGACACCGGGCATTTTAATGCCGTTGAATACAATATCTGAAGTTTCCCAGTTTTTCAGGAGCAAGAATTTTAGAAAGTGGAAAAAATTTCGAAAATTTTTAGCAACTCTTAATACACGTCAATGCATCCCAAAATAATTCATTTACCCATTAAAAAACAATAACTTATTGTCGAACGAAGCCTTGTTTTACTGTATAATGCTAGCCTATAAGCCACTGATTATACGAATAAAACGACCTCATTTATGTTCATCCTACG
>NZ_JAWPOH010000060.1:0-18615 GCF_037671525.1 Methylobacter svalbardensis | reverse complement strand
CTTCCAATGCAATTTTGGCTTTTTGAGCCCCTGTAAAAATCTTCCGTTTGCTTTCGCTCATTTCCTGCTTCTCATTTTTCGACAGAGCATAGCTTAAACTATTGTCCGGAATTCGGGGTCCACTATAGGATGTTGATGAATGATGTTGATAACGCTATTGATAAAATCAAACAATTGAAAACGTTGGGCTATGCTTTTTCAATAGATGATTTCGGCACCGGATACTCATCTTTGAGTTATCTGAAGCATTTGCCGGTAGATCAGTTGAAAATTGACAAATCCTTTATTGAGGATATTACTAAAAATGAAGACGATGCTATTTTTGTGGGCACCATTATTGCCATAGCCCAACACATGCATCTGGATGTTGTTGCGGAAGGTGTCGAATCAAAAATGGAACTGGAATTTTTACAAGAAAACGGCTGTCTTTGCTATCAGGGTTATTATTTTAGCAAACCCTTGCCGGAGGATCAGTTTTTTGAGCATTGGTTGAAAAAGATGAAATACTAATTTGTGAGATGTTAACTATCACGATATTTTTTAAATGAATGGAGAGTAAAAATGAAAATTGATTTTTTGAGTTCAATACGTATTGCCGGATTGCTGCGGAAAACTTTAGGCGGCTTGGTTGTGATGATGATCCTGTTGACTTCAGGATGCGCTACGGTTGGTCATGAGTTTCCGGCAAGTCAGGTTTCAACCATCAAGATAGGAGAAACCACCCAGAATGACATCTATACCACGTTCGGGAGTCCCTGGAGAACAGGTCTTGATAATGGCATGAAAACGTGGACTTACGGTAACTACTATTACAGTTTGTTTAGTGACGGCTGTACCGAAGACCTGGTTATTAAATTCGACAAGCGCGGTGTTGTTGCGTCTTTTGTATTCAATACTACCAAGCGTTCGAAATAAGCTAATACTCCTTTCAAAACCTGACCCGTTGGCATAAAAAAACCCGCTTTGAAAGCGGGTTTAGTGTTTACAGCATCAAGAAAAACTCTTTATCAGTATTCGATCCAGATCATTTCGACACGACGGTTTTCAGACTTACCTTCTTCCGTGCTGTTATCGGCAATAGGCTGAGTTTCGCCATAGCCTTTAGCAATCAGTCTGTTGGTAACGCCTTTCATTTTGAGGTAATCGACAACTGACTGTGCGCGCTTTTGCGACAACTTCATATTATAGTCATCGGCTCCTTCGCTGCTGGCATGCCCCTGGACTTCAATATCATTTTTCATCGGATGGGAAACAAGGTTTTCCGCGATGTCATCAAGAATTTTCTCGGCATTCAAGGTCAACTTCGCAGAATTATATTGGAAGTGCTGACCTTTAAGCACAAGTTTGACCGGGCATCCGGTATTATCAACCGTGCTGCCTTTAAGAGTGCCGGGGCAGAGATCCAGGCAGTCATTAACACCGTCAGAATCCCCATCAAGAGTGGAACAATCTGCAACTGCAGCAACTGCGACAGGAGTCTCTTGTTTTTCTTCGGGTTTTGGCTTTTCGCCGAACGGAATGACAAAACCGACGTTAACCGTCATATCATGAAATTCGTCGGTACCGGGCTGTACATGAGCATTGAGATTGTTATTGTAACGGTAACGCACATCGCTGCGGAGCAAGAAATTGTCATGAAGTTCGTAGGTAAAACCGGCACCTGCTTCGCCAATGAAGCCGGCACCGCAATTAGCGGAAGCGCAACTGTTCATGCCGCCTAATCCGATTACAGTGTAAGGTGAGAATTTGTCGCGGGAAAAATAATACTGTAAATCAGCGGTGCCGCCGGTCAAGCTCCAGGGGCCGTTTGCGCCGCCAAACTCTTCATAAAAGCCTTTCACCTCGACGTTGAAATGTTTGTCGAGGATCTTGCCGATACCCATGCCGCCACCCCAACCGTCGCTGGAATTCCGGTCGCCACCGGTTCTGACAAATGAAGCGAAAGGCGCAATATACCAACGATCATCCTGTATTTGATCTGCTGCCTCTGCCAACGGCAGGAAGCCTGCGCTGGTAAATGCAGCAATGGCGAGTAAGTTTTTCTTCAACATAATATTTTCCTTCAGAGTAATAAAAAAATGGACTCCATAAAACACATCAATGTGTTGCCAAATTCAGGGAGCATTCTTGACTAGCTAATTTTTGAAACTGCGCTAACTTAGCTGCCGTCGGTAATCAACAGACGCTAACCAGACCCATGAACAAGGATGAATTGAACCCGCATTTTCTAATAGAAACAAGCTACGCTTGTTAAGATCATCCCACAGATATTATAGTCTGTTTCTTGAGTCTGTCAGTCACACATCGCCAGCTATTCATTAAGCACTTTCCATGAGTCATTGCTTAGAAAGCATACCTTATAATAACGGATGTTGCTAAAAAATCTCAAATGTAGCTTAACCGCAACATTAGCATTTCGTCCGTGCGGTACCGCACATAACTGTCTTACAAAGGAAAATATTTTCTAAAATTTAAGTTCGACGCACACCTGTCTGTAGCGAACTCCAATCATAAAGCCAGTTACCTGAAATGTCGCAGACCTACAGTGTTCAATATTGCATGCCGCTTTGTTTAAGTAACGGTGTCACGAGCCACGCGGTTTGTTTGCTGGAATACTGGATTTTTCAGGTCGCTGCTACTTTTACCGCTCCAAACACTTTTCTTTGTTGAACCCGTGGGTATCGAGGCCAGTCTGCATTTCCCCACTCAGAAACTTCAGTCAATTTGGAATGAGGCTTTAAAACCAGGATTTTTTGAGTTGAGGACGTTGCTTTCCTCACAGCTTATCGAACCCACGTTGTCTATATGTGATCTACCGTACCGACTGCGGCTAGTTTTGCAATTAAAGTTTCTTCAAGGTTTTAACACAACCTCGGTCTCGCCTCAAAGTTTGAATCTTGGTCGAGATGACTTGCCCATCTTTCCATGCTTGATTTCTTTAATTTAGGAGAATCTCATGAATCATCCATCCCATACTGATCAAGCCATGCAGGCCTGTATAGAGGCTTGTAACCATTGCCATCAAGTCTGTCTGCAAACCGCTATGAACCATTGTCTCAAGACCGGCGGAAAGCACGTTGAAGCAGAACACTTTCGTCTGATGATGAACTGCGCCGAGATCTGCCAGACATCGGCCAATTTTCAGCTCAGTAGCTCTCTTTTTTCGCATCGTCTTTGCGAGGTTTGCGCCGAAGTCTGCGAAGCTTGCGGGGCGGATTGCGAAAAAATCGGCGGTATGGATGAATGCGTCGAAGCCTGTGAGCAATGTGCAGAGAGTTGCCGGAAAATGGCGAGCGCTCAGCACTAAGCGTAAATCGGATTCTACGGTTATGTACCCACGACGCACATTCTTATTCGCCGTGGCTGTCATAGCTCTAACGGCATGTGGCGAGGTGGCACAGCTGCCGATCGAAGCGGGCATTGGCCCTCACCCGCAACTGCCGCCGCCGAACCCGACCTTGATTCCCACGGTGAACATCGCTCCAGCCAAAGGCTGGCCGGAAAATGGAAAACCGGTGGCGGCGCCGGGGATGGCCGTAAACGCCTTTGCCGTCGGACTCAATCACCCGCGCTGGCTTTATGTGCTGCCCAACGGCGACGTATTGGTCGCCGAAACCAACGCGCCACCGAGACCCGAGGATGGCAAAGGCATTAAAGAATGGATCATGAAGCAGGTCTTGAATAAGGTTGGCGCCGGCGCACCCAGCGCCAATCGCATCACCCTGCTACGCGATGACGATGGCGATGGCGTGGCAGAAACCCGAACAGTGTTTATCGAAGGGCTAAATTCGCCGTTCGGCATGGCGCTGATAGGCAACGATTTTTACGTAGCCAACTCGGATGCGGTGATGAGGTTTCCTTATACCGCAGGCGAAACCCGGATCACTCAGCCGGGAACCAAGGTGCTTGATCTTCCTGCGGGGCCAATCAATCACCACTGGACCAAGAATCTTCTAGCCAGTCGGGACGGATCGCGACTCTATGTGACGGTGGGATCGAACAGCAATATAGCCGAGAACGGCATTGACCAGGAGGAGGGTCGCGCCGCCATCTGGGAAGTGGACCCAAAACTCGGAAGCTCTCGCATCTACGCGTCCGGTCTGCGCAATCCCAACGGACTAGCCTGGGAGCCGGATAGCGGCGCACTTTGGACCGTGGTCAACGAACGCGATGAACTCGGCAGTGATCTGGTTCCTGATTACCTGACTTCGGTACCTGACGGCAGCTTCTTCGGCTGGCCTTACAGCTACTTTGGCCTGCATCTTGACGATCGTGTGCAGCCTCAGCGACCCGACCTGGTCGCCAAGGCAATGGTGCCGGATTATGCACTCGGGTCACACACCGCCTCACTCGGACTGGCTTTTTCCAAGAATAGCGCATGGCCGGTGCCATTCGATAACGGGGGTTTTGTCGGCCAGCACGGCTCATGGAACCGCAAGCCACGCAGCGGTTACCGGGTCATCTTTGTGCCTTTCAGAGCAGGCAAGCCTTTCGGTGAACCGCTTGATGTGCTGACGGGCTTTATTAGCGACGATGGCGATGCGTTCGGGCGGCCCGTGGGCGTCACGCTCGACAAGCATTCGGCGTTGCTGGTTGCCGATGATGTCGGTAATATCGTCTGGCGCGTGAAAGCGTCGACCGCGTCCCCCGGTTCAATTCGGACAACATCAATAGAACGTTAAATCGACTTTGCTGAGGTAAGACATGCCCTATAAAGATTTAAACGATTTGCCCGAACCTGTGCAGAAACATTTACCGAAACACGCCCAGGAGATTTACCGTGCGGCTTACAATAACGCTTGGAACGAATACGCGCAAGACGAAGAGAGGGCGCACCGGGTGGCATGGAGTGCGGTTAAAAAGAAATATGAGAAGGATGAGTCCAGCGGGCAATGGAAACTCAGGGATAACGAGCAAAACAAACAAAGCTCAAGTTAGTCTTCAGGCAAAAGGTTCTCGCCAGCATCAATCTATATGTGTTGCCGCACCGACTGCGTTCAGCTTCGCATGTAGTGTTGTCCGTGAGCGCGGCCCAGCGGGTTCAGGTGATCGTAAGCCCCCTTTGTCTAATAACATTGTTGACAGGAGATGGACATGAATTACGAAGATCGCGATACCTATGGCATTTACAAAGGCCACACCGGCACAGGACTACCAAAGCATACACTACACTAATTTGGAAATTAAAAATGAAACCGATCAGCAAAACTTTTATCAAAGGGTTAATCGCGATTATCCCAATTACACTCACCCTCTATTTGCTCTTCTGGCTTGCCGGCACTGCGGAGTTGGTGCTGGGAAATATCTTCAAGCTTTTCTTCCCAGACAGTTGGTACATAAAAGGCTTCGGGTTTATATTAGGTCTTGTGGTAGCGTATTTTTTCGGAGGCTTTCTGGAGACTCGAACTTTTCTCAGACTGTTCAATAGCTTTGAAAAACTTGTCATCCAGATTCCCTATTTTAAAAGTATTTATACAACAATACGCGATTTCAGTTCTCTTTTTTCCAGCGAAAACAAAGGGAAATTTAAACAGGTAGTTCTGGTTAATGTACCTTCCGGCAATGGTCAACAGATAGGTTTTATTACAGTTTCGGATTTTGAAGGGCTTTCACATACTTTTATTGCCGATGACCAGATTGCCGTATATTTGCCATTCAGTTATGAGATGGGTGGCAACACGGTCATTATGTCACGGGAAAATGTAGTAGAAATAGATATGTCTGTTGAGGATGCGATGCGTTTTATCGCAACAGCCGGCGTTATCGGTAATATCACTGCCGGTTAACGTGTTGACCGGCTTTCATAGCACCCTAACTCAAACAGGAGATACGACCATGAGCTCGATCACCACCAAAGACGGCACGGAAATCTACTACAAGGACTGGGGCTCGGGGCAACCCGTCGTCTTCAGCCACGGCTGGCCGCTTACCGGCGATGCATGGGAAAGCCAGATGGTCTATCTGGCATCCAACGGCTATCGCTGCATCGCCCATGATCGCCGCGGCCACGGCCGTTCGAGCCAGTCCTGGAACGGCAACGAGATGGACACTTACGCCGACGACCTGTCGGAACTCATCGAAAAGCTCGACCTGAACGACATCAGCCTGATCGGCCATTCGACCGGTGGTGGAGAAGTCGCCCGCTACATTGGTCGCCACGGAACCCAGCGTGTCGCCAAGGTCGTACTGATGGGCTCGGTGTCTCCGTTGATGCTCAAGACGGACGCCAATCCCGGCGGAACACCAATCGAGGCGTTCGACGCCATCCGCGTCGACGTCGCCGCTGACCGTTCGCAGTTTTTCAAGGATCTCACAATGCCGTTCTACGGAACCAATAAGTCTGGCAGTCCGAGTGCAAAGATCAGTCAAGGCGTCCGCGACGCGTTCTGGTTGCAGGGCATGCAGGGCGGTCTCAAAAACCAGCTCGACTGCATCAAGGCGTTTTCCGAAACGGACTTCACTGAAGACATCAAAAAGTTCGATGTGCCAACCCTGATCATCCACGGTGACAACGACCAAATTGTGCCGATTGACGCCTCGGCTCACGCCTCGTCCAAACTCATCAAGAACGCGACTCTGAAAATCTACCCGGGTGGTTCACACGGACTTGCCGACACGCACAAAGATCAGCTTAATGCCGACCTGCTCGCTTTTCTCAAGACTTGATGATGCCCCCTGCGCATCGGAAAACGCCAGCTCAATCCAAATCTCACGTGACTTCGTTCTCGTCGGCTTTCGCATGCGTCACCTGCCGAAAAATGATAATCCAGGAGGACCTTTGCCGATGAACAAACTCCTAACAAAACACTACCGCAAACGGCCTTTAACTGCCGCTGAGCTCGGGAGTTGTCTACGAATCAAGAGTCCACAAACAAGAAAGAGCATATCATGAGTGACAAAAAGAAACTGACCATCAATGCAGGCTGTCTGGTCGCCGACAACCAGAACGTGCTGAAGTGCCACGCGAGATCCAGATCCGTTACATCGGTCACTGCCTTAAGGTTGATCCCGCTTACGGCAAGTGTATCGCTGATACCTTGACTATTGCGTTGATCGAGGTTCCCGACGAGTAATCATAACTAAGCACGAACCGCCCAAGTAATACTGGGTGCATATAGCACGTGTTCGCGGTTGACGGGGATACTTCTTCCAGACAGTGTCTGCTCGGCGTCTGACTCAGTAATTTATTCATCGCTATGTACGATGGCGTACAGATGCATGGCGGAAATTCGCACGATACTATCTTAAACTTAGCTTTATGGAGACTCATTATGACCTTTCCTAATAATTCAGCCGCTGACGAACCCGGATGTGAACGTACCGTGTCAGGTGTCTATCCGAGCTCAATGAATGCAATTGCTGTGTCGTGGGGCGCCATTGTAGCAGGGGCAGCGGCGACAGCAGCCTTGGCGTTGATCCTTTTGATGTTGGGAGTAGGTTTAGGTCTGTCCTCGGTGTCACCATGGGCGTACAGCGGCGTAAGTGCAACCACCTTCGGCGTATCGTCCATACTGTGGCTGACCTTTACGCAACTCGTTGCTTCAGGAATGGGTGGTTACCTCGCCGGCAGGCTGAGAACAAGGTGGGTTGGGGTGCATACGGACGAGGTCTACTTCCGCGACACCGCTCACGGTTTCCTGTCTTGGGCCATAGCTGCGCTTGCGACTGCCGTGTTACTTACTTCGGTGATTGGATCGATCGTCAGCGGTGGAATTCAGGCTGGGGGCGTCGCCACTACTGCGGCTACCGTCACGACTAGTGGTGTGGAGGGCAGCTCAGAGACGACGAAATGGGAACCGATGGGTTACTCCGTGGATTGGCTGTTCCGAAAGGACATCAACGCATCTGCAACCGTCTTTACTCCCGACGAAAGCGGTGCTATGCCAAGATATAATCTGGAGCCAATCACTGCCGGATCTAGGTCCGAAGTTGCCCGCATCTTCATGAATAGCATACGCACGGGACCTCTGCCCGCTGAAGACACTCAGTATGTCGGTCAGATTGTCGTGCAGCACACGGGTCTGACACAGCTGGACGCAGAGAAGCGAGTGATTGATACTTATACCCGCATACAGACTAAGCTACGTGAAGCGGAAACCGCAGCTAAAGAAGCTACCGACTCCGCACGCAAAGCTTTTATCTATGCGTCGCTGTGGCTCTTCATCTCGTTGCTCATCGGTGCATTCGTCGCCAGCTTTGCGGCTATTTATGGCGGTCGGCAGCGTGACCTGTAATTACACCTACAACCAACTTACTTAGGAGACAAACAATGCGCTCAATACTTTTGTACCTTCTCGGCATCCCCATACCCATCATCATTCTGATTGCGTTGTTCGTGGACTAGCCGCGTTTAACTTGCTGATCGGTGCGACTCAGGACTGGTCGCACCGTAAGAATTGGGACTACGTGGTGCGCCCAATTGAGGATTTAGTTTGTTGATAAGCGTCGCTCGACGCTGTTGATTTGCAACATCGTCTGGTGCGTGACGGACGGCATCGATCACATTCCTCGTTCTGTCGTAGACCACGCTACAAATACCGTGATCGCCTATAGGTTTGGCAAGCGTAAGGATGAGATTTTTCAACAACTCAATGTGCTACTTGAGCCATTCGATTTCGTCAGTACTACACAAATAATTGGGGCATATGAGCGCTATCTTGATGTCGACAAACATGAAGTGGGTAAGCGCAATACCCAAAAAATAGAATACAAAAACTTAAAATACCGAACATGGATTAAACGTCTGGTACGCAAAACTATTTGTTTTTCGAAACTCGAATTGACGCATGATACGGTCATCGGCTTACTGATCAATAAGGTCGGGTTTGGATTCAATATTATTTACTGATGTTACGCAGCCCTCAATTTTTGCAACTCAGCATAAGTCATTTGGTTCGCCTTAATGAAAAGCCTGGCTCGTAACGCAAAATGATTGGTTTTATGTTTTATCTTTAAACACTCCAGCTTAAACACCGCATAGATTGACATGAAGATGTGGTTAGAGCACCCGTAAAAGTCCAACCGTAATGAAGCAGAAACCACACCCAGTTGCTATTGATGGAGATTGGGAGGAGTTTTAACCCAACAGGCTATCAATGGTGAATTTAGCGCCTTGGCGTTCTGCTTATGCTTTGTTCTTGTGCTTTGATTCCATAGCCTTCGGAAGATTGCGGGCTATTGCCTCGACCAGGCCGTGAATATCTTCGGCAGAGAGATGTGTTGTTAACGTGAAGCGAATACCCGATTTCCGCCGGGATACTGCCGGATAAACAGCGTGGTTTGTGTAAAAACCCTGATCAAGCAGGGATTTGGCCATTTCACCGGCAACCTCGGGACGTCCCAATTTGACGAAAAAAATCGGCGACTGCGAACTATTTTCTACAGGTATATCGTAGGCTCTAAGCAGATGATTGCAGAAAGCAATGCGATCTTTCAGCTCCCGTTGCAGGCGATTAATCTCGGGTGACAGATGGATGCGGGCCGAGGCAATAGACGCGCCCAGCATGGGGGGCTGGATAGGGCCTGAAAAAATCATCGGTCCGCCGCAGTTTTTAACCTGCCGATGCATCTGTGCATTCGGGAAAATAAGCGCCCCGCCTCCGGCCGCGTAAGCCTTGCACAAGGATGTCGCCACCACCATCCGATCTTGAATGGGCAGGCAATCGAGAACATAACCCCGGCCATGTTTGCCGGTCCAACTCATGCCGTGGGCATCGTCAAAATACAGATGCAGCTGCTCGTAGCGGCTTGCTAGTTTGCCTAATTCCTTGACCGGAGCCAGATCGCCAAACATGCTGTAAACGCCATCGGTCAGATACCAGACATGGCGATACTGTTTGCTCAGGGCGTTGATTCGTTCCTCAAGCAATTCCAGGTTACCGTGAACCAGCGTTTCGACCGGAACGCCTTCGGCCTGCACCAGTTTGGCCGCTGTTTGGAGGCTGTTGTGGGCCATCTGGTCGATGAGTACCACATCGCCTTTTTCAATGAGTACCGGCAAGGCGGCGATATGCCCTAATGTCGTGGTTGGGGTCGCCAGTACATGACCTTCGAATAATTCGTCAAGCAGGTGTTCCAGTTCGGTATAAGGCGTTGCCGACAGATAGGCTCTCGATATGGCGAACTGGGTGCCGTAGCGAGTCACGGCGTCAATGGTTCCTTGCTTGAGCCGGTGATCCAGTTCCAGTCCCAGGTAACTGCACAAAGCAAAATTCAGCACATGCTTGTTATTTAAACAGATAGTGCGTCCGTTGAAAGCCTCGTCTTCAGTTGTACGCTGCACCAATCCATGGCTCAAGCCCATATCGACTATGCTGTCAATAGAGCTTGTCCAGTCTGATTGAGGTTTCATAAATGCTCCTGATTGAATTGTCATTTTCCCATTGGGTAAAAGTAGAAATGAGGGCTGAAAAACTGAATAATATAGCTTTTATAGCTTAACCATAACTTAATGATTAAAGACGGGAGGTTTTTTGAAGGCAAGGGAGTGGTTATTTAGTTACACTCTCGAATTTAAGCCCCAACCCATTTGGAAAATCAAAATCGGCATTTTCTGCCTGTCATATTGATGTAATAAAGCTGTCATATTATTAATACATTCTAATATTCTGATCAGAACATGACATGTCAAACCTGCGCAATGAACTCACCAAGATACTCAATGGCAAGCAATTAACGCCTCATTTTCAGCCTATTGTTTCCTTATCGCAAAAGAAAATAATGGGTTACGAAGCCTTAATTCGTGGGCCTTCCGATAGTCCATTACACAGTCCGTTTAACTTGTTTGGTACGGCTGAGCGTTTTGATTTAAGCACAAAACTCGAATATATCTGCCGGGAATTGACGATAAAACGTTACGCGGAGTTAACTATTAAAGAGAAGCTGTTTATTAATGTAAGTCCTTCTGTACTATTACAACCTGACTTCAAAAAAGGAGAAACACTTAAACTCCTGGATCAATTCGGTGTTGATCCCCGTTCTGTCGTTATCGAGGTAACAGAACACCAGCCTACCGACGATTTTCAATTAATGCTTGAGGCGGTCACCCATTACAGAAAAATGGGCTTTGAAATAGCCATTGACGATCTGGGTGCGGGTTACTCGGGATTAAGGCTCTGGTCGGAGTTACAGCCTGAATATGTCAAAATAGACATGCATTTTATTCAGGGTATCCATAACGACCCCATCAAACTTAATTTTGTTCGCTCCATTCAAAAAATTGCCAGTTCGCTCAATTGCAACGTTATTGCTGAAGGCATCGAAACGGAAGATGAATACAAGGCCGTAGAACAATTGGGTATTACTCATGCTCAGGGCTATTATTTTTCCCGGCCAACGGCCATTCCTTTAGAACAAGTCGACAAATCATTATTCATTGTCAGCAGCCAACCCACTCAGTTTAACGCTATTAAAGCCGTTCATATCGCTAAATTTATCATGCCGGTTTCAGCAGAAACCCCGATCAGTGAGGTGATGAATTTGTTTCATAGTGATGGTGATTTAATCATATTGCCTTTGGTCGATAACAACGAGGCTTCAGGGATTATTTTTCGCGACCATTTTCTATTCAAATTATTTTCCAATCGCTATGGCATCGAATTGTATGGAAAAAAACCGATAAAATCGTTCATAGAAAAAATGCCGTTAAGTTTCGATCAAAACACCCCCATTGAATTAGTCAGCAAGCAGCTGACCTCTACCATGCGCAATGATCAGGCTTTTATTATTACCAATGACGACGAATATATCGGCATAGGGACGATCCTGAATCTGCTTGAAGAAATTACCCGCCAGCAAATCCATAATGCCAAACACGCTAACCCTCTTACCCTGTTACCGGGTAGCGTTCCCATCAATGAACAGGTTAATCAATTGCTGGCTGCCAAAACACCTTTCAGTTTCGGCTACTTTGATCTTGATCACTTCAAACCTTTTAATGATGTGTACAGCTACAGTGCCGGCGACGATATTATTAAAGCCGTTGCCGATATCTTGACGCATTATATTCCCGCAGAAAGCGGTGTGGTCGGTCACATAGGCGGGGATGATTTTATCGTCATTTTCTTGGCTAATGACTGGTTAAAGTGCTGTGAAAATATTCTGAATGCCTTTGAAAAAGCCGTCCCGAATTATTACAAAGATGAAGATACAAAAACAGGCGGTATTTATACTGAAAACAGGGCAGGGGAGAAATGTTTTTTTCCTATGATCAGCCTCTCGGTAGGCTTGGTAGACCCCGTTTCAACCAGCCAGTGTCAATCCCATGTTGATATAGCCGATTTAGCCTCCGAAGCTAAAAAGCAGGCCAAAAAGATTGAAGGCAACAGTTTCTTTATTCATCATCGAATAGCGACAAAAAATCAGAAAAACCTTCCCCATTTTGCGAATCAGGCCGTCGCAAAACTGCACGCGGTTCATTAATCCTTAAAACAGATACCCTAACTTTTCTCTTGTTCCCATACGAAATTATGGGAACGAGAGAAACGCACTTCAGAAGGATCTTAAAATGTTTGGTTATATCAGTTTCAAAGTCCGCATCCTGCTCGGTTTTCTCGCCATTATCAGTTTAATGATAGGCATTGTCGCGGTGGGTTTGTTTAATTTTGCGCAGACCCAGCGCGATGTTGCGAAAGTGGATGATATTTTCCTGCCCAATGCGCTGCTGGCCGAGCGAATGGCGGTTTATACCGTACAAGTGCAACAACTTCTTACCCAAGCTTCAATCAGTCAGGACCCGGACAGTTTTCAGGATGCGCAACGGGCTGCCGAAGACTTTAAGCAGGGCATCGCACAGTTCCGTGAACGCTTGACCGCAGAAAACACGGAAAAAATCACCACAGAATTAGCGGCTATTAAGAACGGCCGGGTTGCAACGCTGGATAACGTCACTTCGCCGCTAGTAAAAATGACGGAATTGGCGGCACTTGAAACCGGTTTTGACTGGTATTACAGCGAAGGCAAGCGCATGACTGCGGTTTATGCGACCGAAGGAGTCGAGGCCGGCAATCCGGTCATGAAGGATTTCAATAAACTGGCGAAAAACTTACGGACGCAACTGAATCGGATTAAAAACCAGGGGGTGAACGACGCCAAAAATAACGCCCATGCCATCACCGAGTCAACCCAGCGCGCGTCTATGGTCATGCTGATTATATCGTTGACCGGTATCAGTCTGGGATTAGGCATTGCCATCTACTTAACGCGCTATCTGAACAAGCGCTTGGGCATCGACCCTTACTTTGCGAAAGGAATTGCTATGGAAATTGCCGAAGGCAATTTAACCCGGGATATTCAGGTTAACGAGAAAGACGCCAGCAGTTTGTTATATGCGATGAAACACATGCAGCAACAATTGCTGGAGCGCGTCACGACAGAGCGCAAAGCGGCTGACGAAACCCTGCGCGTCAAGATCGCGCTCGACAACGTCAGCACCGGCGTGATGATTGCCGATAACGGCCGCAACATCATTTACGCCAATCAAAAAGTGATCGATATACTCGACAAGGCCGAAATCGAAGTCAGTCGGCAGCGTAGCGGTGTGTCAAAACTCTCGATTGAACATCTGGTCGGCACCAATATCGATGATTTTCATGCAAACCCCACAGCTCAGGCAAGCCTGCTGACCGCCTTAACCGGTACCCATGAAGCCAGCATGATGGTGGGCGGACGTTCGATGGTGGTGATCGCCAATCCGGTCATCAACGAGCAAGGCCAGCGACTGGGCACGGTAGCCGAATGGCACGACCGCACCGACGAGGTAAGGGCCGAGAATGAAGTCGCCATCATTGTGGAAGCCGCTGCCAGAGGTGACTTCAATATGCGTTTCGATCTGGAAGGCAAGGAAGGTTTTTTACGTCACCTGGGGGGCGATATCAACCAGCTCATGCAAACCAGCGAAACCAGCCTCAATGAAGTCGTGCGCGTTCTTAATGCACTGTCCCGTGGAGACCTGACCGAAACCATCATTAATGACTATTCCGGTATCTTTGGGCAACTTAAAGACGACTCCAATACCACCGTAGAAAAACTTAAGACTATTATCAGCCAAATCAAGGATGCTGCTGCCGGTATTGATACCGGGACGCAAGAAATTGCTTCAGGCAACAACAACCTGTCGCACCGCACCGAACAGCAAGCCGCCAGCCTAGAACAGACCGCCGCCAGCATGGAACAGCTGACCTCCGCCGTGCAGCATAATGCCAAAAACGCCCAACAAGCCAATCAGCTCGCCGTTGATGCCACGGTTATCGCGGGCAAAGGCGTTGACGTGATCGGCCAGGTGGTGATGACGATGAATGACATCAACGAATCTTCAAGAAAAATCGGTGACATTATCTCGGTGATCGACGACATCGCTTTTCAGACCAATATCCTTGCCCTCAACGCCGCGGTAGAAGCCGCCCGCGCCGGCGAACAAGGCCGGGGCTTTGCCGTTGTTGCCGTGGAAGTGCGCAATCTTGCGCAACGCGCCGCAATCGCCGCCGGAGAAATTAAAAGCCTGATTAGTGATTCGGTAGATAAAGTCTCAGGAGGCAGCAAGCTGGTTACCCAGGCAGGGCTGACCATGGAAGAAATTGTCGCCTCCATCCGTGGCGTTACCGATATGATGGCCGAAATTTCCGCCGCCTCGGCAGAACAAGGTTCCGGTATCGAACAGGTTAATCAAGCCATCGCCCAAATGGACGATGTAACCCAACAGAATGCCGCCCTGGTAGAGCAAGCCGCAGCGGCAGCGGAGTCGCTGGAAGAGCAGGCGCAAAATCTGGTAGTCACAGTGAGCGGTTTTAAGGTGGATGACAGCTCAGCGGTTCTTGCCGACTTATTCTGCATTCGACAACACCCGCAATCAGGCACTCAATATCATCAGTGACAGCCGGTTTCGACGATTGGGAAGCATTTTAGGCGTTTTTTATTTTTTCCGGGGATAGCTTGAACGGGATAATTCAGTATACTGGGTCGCGACAATAGGATGAATCGGTAGGAGGATTTATGAAGCGCACAATTTTATTTACGGTATTGCTGGCCTTGAGCGCTTTTGTACTCACGGGTTGCGAGCAGGAGAAAAAAACGGCAAAAACGAGTCTAGCTGCGGTAAAAAAATATGCCCAAGCGACTGTTTTAGAGGGTGTGGTCAGCAATGACAAGGGTGTGATCAAAACCGGCACGGTGGAAGTGAGCGATGAAAACGGTCGCTTAATTACCCAAGTGGCTGTGGACAAGGGTCATTACCGCGTGGAAGTTCCAGCCAATACGGTTTTACCCATTCTGTTGACATTTTCTTCCGAGTCGGGCACGGAGAAATTAGTCACCGCAGTTATTCATAACACGATTACGAAATATGAGATTAACCCGGCAACGACGGCGATTGCCAAAGCGGCAAAAGCGATGGGTGGATATACGCATGCCAATATGATTCGTGCGGCGGACAGTTCTGTACATGCTCCAGATACCAACAAAACCACAACCGGTTGGCGCGGTGATCCGACTACGCAATACGGCGGTTGGCATTAAGGGAGTTTTGATTAAGCTCTAGTCCATGCTATGTAGGACGGTTGCCCCGAGCAGGTACAAGCCCAATGCTTAACCCTCAATTTTTCATCACCCGCAGCACCATCGCAATATGCGCCAGTTCGGCAACCGTCGATACCTTAAGTTTGCCTCTTATTTGGGTGCCGTAATTGGCGACGGTTTTATAGCCCAGACAAAGTTCATCGGCGATTTTATGCGCGGTTAAGCCTTTCGCCAGCAGCAGGAAAATATCGAATTCTCTGGCGGACAAGCTATCTATAATGGTCTGATAATCGGTTTCGCTATTTTGCAGAGTCAGGTTTTTCATCAAGCCCCGTTCTATATAAATTTCGCCTGCGGCTATTTTTTGTATCGCAGTCACCAGAATTCCGGGAGCGCTGTTTTTGGTGATATGCCTTTCGCACCGGCCTTCATGGCTCTGTCTACATAAACCATTTCATCGTGTACGCTAAATACCAGTATCTTGGCGTTGTTGTCGCGGTTGCAGATGCGGCGTATGCTTTCCAGTCCGCCGATGCCGGGCATGGATAAATCCAGCACCATCACATCCGGTTGTTGTTCCAGATACAACTGGCAGGCCGCCTCGCCCCGATCGGCTTCGGCGATCACGTCAATACCGGCTTCGGTCGATAACAGCATCCGAAAACCCGCGCGTACCACCGCATGGTCGTCGACCAGAATGACTTTGATTTTATCTTTCATGACAGCGGAATGGTTGCGATGATGCTCATGCCTTGTTGCGGCTGAGTCTTTATGGCGAGTTCGCCGCCCAGGCTGTTGATTCTTTCCCGCATGCCCAATAAGCCGAAACCGGTTTTAATCCTGTCGACAGCGCAGCCTTGTCCGTCGTCGGTTACCTGTAGCCGTAGTGCCGTCGCTGTTTCGGCCCGATGTTCGATTTCCAGGCTGATGGAGGCTCGGCTCGCCTGCGCATGGCGGACAATATTGGTCAGGCATTCCTGCACTACTCTAAATAGTTGGATGGTGATTTTTTGCTCCAGGTCATCGACTTCGTCAGGGCAGGCGATGGTAAGTTTTAACTCGGGATTTCTGATCGCCCAGTGATTTAACAAATCTTCCATTGTTGCTTTCAAGCCCAGTTCGGTTAATACCAGGGGATGCAGTTGATGCATCATGGAGCGCACCACGGTCATCAGATGATCGCAGATGCTGATAATGGAGTCGGTTGCTTGCTTGATGTCCGCCCTCGGTCCCACAGCTCCGGCTTGGGAACGCCCGGCGGTGACTGCCATGACTTTAATGGCAGTCAGCGATTGTCCCAGTTCGTCATGTAATTCCTGCGACAGTCGTTGGCGTTCGTCTTCCTGTATTTCCAGGGTATGCTGGGTTAATGCCCGGTTTTCCTGTCGGCTGGCATTCAGTTCGCCGGTCATGTGATTGATGGCTTTGGCGATGCTGTCATATTCCTGGATTGAAAAATCCGGCAGTTTTTGGCCGTACTGCCCGGTTTCAATGGCTTTTAGCCCGTCAACAATGATAGCGATGGATTTAAGGGCTTTGTTGAAAGCCAGGTTGACAGCCAAAAAGGTAACCAGTGTCAGCAGAAAAAGCGAGCTGAAAAAAGCGATACTTTCTTCCCAGACCTCTGTTATTTCATCCAACGGGTTGGCTTGGACAATCAGCGTCAGTTGTTTGCCGCCCGAGGTGGTTATTGGGTGTTCTGCTTTGGGGTGCTCGCCTTCGACCAGTTTGATAAACCATTGCGGCGGCGTTTCTTTATGACTGATTTGCTGGTTTTTATGGGTAACGCTGATGGTTTCGCCTGAGGGCACTTTCAGTTGAATGTTTAAATGCCGGGTTTTATTCAGTGCATTAAATTGAGGCAACCAGGCGGTTTCATTAAATGGGGCTTGCGAAAAGCCGAAAGTGATCAGTTGCACGGCCAGATTGATCGATGAATTGACTTCTTTATTCACCGCATCGCGTGCCTGCCAGATAGCTATCGAGCTACCCAGTATCAGAATACACAGGGAGGAGATCAAGATTCGCAGGTTGATTTGGTAGCGCAGACTCATTAGGTTTAAAAACTCGACACTTGCAACATCGGGCTGATGGATTGCAAAAATGTATCATTATTCGTTTTTATAGTCTTATTCGCTATAGGAAAAATTCTTTTTTTCTATGATGCCGGACTTTGGGCTAAAAAACCGGCCTTTATTGTTGCGGATTAACGGTCATATAGATCTCCCGTTCCAGCGAGGGATCGGGAACGGGAGAGCTGCATTTTATCTTTTTTCGTCAGCCTCTTCGCCAATTTCCCACACTTCTGTCGATACTTCAATAATCTTACCGTTAGCCGCATTGACTTCGACTTTGGTTTCTACGCCTTTGTCATTGACTATATCAAGTTCATAGCTGGCATCGCCATTTTCTTCTATCTCATATTCAACTTCCTGGACGGTGTCGGGGTGGGCTTTAAGCGCAATGTCGATGGCTTCTTTTTCCGTTACTTTGGCGTTTTTCTTGAAAGCCTCATCATCGACGCTGCCGACTTCGCTTTCCGTTTCGGTGATTTTTGCGGTGTTGGCATCGCACATGAATTCCCATTCGACGCCGTTGGCATCCTTGATTTCAAATTCATAAAAGGGTTTTCCGCCTACATCCAGCTTTTCCAGCTTAATGAATACGCCGGTTTTTTGTTTTTGTATGGCGGCGATACAGCTATCTATAGACTCCTCAGCCGCATAACCGGAGGCTGATGTCGCAAGACCAAGGACAAATACACTGGCTAGGATTATTGTTTTCATGGTTTTCTCCTAAAAATTAAAGAATATATGGGCAGGTTAGCTGAGTGCTGATGCAGTACAATGTTTATAACTTATTTTTATTACCATGAAGAACATGAAGGTAATGAAGGGAAGATAATTTAGTGATTTGTCGAATAAGGTGTGACCGGTAAAATACATATGAAGCTGGCGAACATCAAACAAGGCTTCCTATATAGTGGACCCCGAATTCCGGACAATAGTTTAAGCTATGCTCTGTCGAAAAATGAGAAGCAGGAAATGAGCGAAAGCAAACGGAAGATTTTTACAGGGGCTCAAAAAGCCAAAATTGCATTGGAAG
>NZ_JAWPOH010000059.1:0-19291 GCF_037671525.1 Methylobacter svalbardensis | reverse complement strand
TATAGCTGAAGCCGCTCTCAATGAGGATTTTGATAGGGTTTGCCCCAAACCCGGCAACCCCTCGAAAAATTCGTTGGTGGCCGTATTGCTACGCATGGTGGCTTGATGATTTTTTAGGAAACTTCAGCTGAGTAATATTGCCGCTTTTATTCCGCTGTTTTTTATTCCGGGAGAAATCGGCAAAATATTTTTTATGATTCCTGTGGTGATCATCACCGTGTTCCTGCTTTCACTGATAGAAAGCCTGTTCATACCCCCAATCACCTGAGCAGCTTGGCTCCTGTCAACACCAACGAAAAAAAGGGTTGGATTTATCAAAAACAACAGCAATTCAGTTACTTTTTTAAACACTGGGTGGAGTCCGGTTACGGATCGTTTCTTGAGCTGATTTTACGACAGCGTTATTTGACTATTTTACTCTCCTTTGCCTTATTGGTCGGCACTCTGGCCTATGCCTTAAGCGGCAGAATGGGCATGTCCGCCTTTCCAAAAACAGAATCGGATTTTGCCAAGGTCACGGTCACCATGCCTTATGGAACACCGATAGCAAAAACCCAGGCCGTTGCACTTGATATAGTAACCAGTGCACAGGAAACGATTAAAAAAATAAAAAATGGCGACCAACTGATACTGGGGATATTTACAGAAGTCGGCAAAAACAACAGCAACAAAGCAGAAATAAGAGCCTATCTGGCCGACCCCGAAATACGCGAAAAAATCATCAGCACCGAACAATTTAACCAGCAATGGCGACAGCAAACCGGCGATATTTTGGGCATCAAATCGATATTATTCGAATCCGACTCAGGAGGGCCTGGAGGCGGCACTGCGATTTCCATTGAATTAAATCATCCCAATCTTGCCATTCTGGAACAGGCCAGCAAGGAATTGGCCGAGGCATTACGCGCCTACCCTATCGTGAAAGATGTTGATGACGGCTTCAGTCCCGGTAAACAGCAACTGGATTTCACGATACTTCCGGAAGGAAAAAGCCTGGGACTGACCGCGCAGAATGTTGCCAGGCAAGTACGCAATGCCTTTTACGGCGCGGAAGTTTTACGTCAGCAACGTGGTCGTAACGAAATCAAGATCATGGTCAGATTGCCGGAAGACGAGCGTATTTTAGAAACGCATATCGATGATCTGCTGATCTGGACTGCCGGTTCGGCATCGATACCGGCACGGGAAATACCGCTACGCGAAGTCGTCCACATCAAGCGGGGGCGCGCCTACATGGAAATTGACCGGCATAATGGTCAGCGCAATGTGCAGGTAAAAGCCGATGTGACGCCACGAAGTAAAGCCGGTGACATCCTCAATGACCTCAAAGTTGCGGAAATACCCCGTTTATTGGCGAAATACCCGGGCTTGCAATACAGCTTTGAAGGCCAGCAAGCCGACGTGGCTGAAAGTATCGGCAGTCTTAAATTAAGTTTCGTTTTGGCAATACTGGGAATTTACACTTTGCTGGCGATCCCGTTTCAAAGCTATGTAATGCCTCTGATCGTCATCGTCAGTATTCCGTTTGGCATGATCGGCGCTATTTTTGGTCATTTGCTGATGGGCTACGACTTAAGCATCATCAGCCTGTTGGGTATCGTGGCGCTATCAGGCATCGTCATCAACGATTCACTAATATTAATCGATCATGCAAGCCATCTTAAAAGGCATACCAGTCACTTGGCTGAAGAAATCATTAAAATGGCCGCCATCCAGCGTTTCAGACCTATTGTTCTAACCACGTTAACGACTTTCGGCGGTTTAATGCCGATGATTTTGGAAACCTCACGACAAGCCCGCATACTGATACCCATGGTCATTTCCATAGGCTTCGGCATCTTGTTCGCCACCTTTATCACCCTGATTCTGATTCCGTCTTTATATGTAGCGGTTGATGATGTAAACAGGTTCCTCATCAGGAAAAAAACCAAGCAGTGAAAGATTAACCCAAGAGGTTCAAATTCAAGCTAAAATAAGCGTCCAGGATGATTAAATCGACATCTCAATTTAATTATTTCACTACAAACCAAACACCTAAAGAGAACACATGCTAGTTATTGCTGGATATTTAATCCTCTCTATATCAATCATGGGCGGATTTATGGGGGGCGGTGGGCACCCCGGCGTTCTCTTTCAACCCTTTGAATTTGTTATCATCATTGGCGCCGCTGTCGGTGCTTTCGTCTGCGGAAACTCCATGCCTGTTATAAAAGCAGCCGTCAGTCAGGCCACCGCCACCTTAAAAGGTACCCCATACAATAAAGACTATTACCTTGAGCTGCTGCTGTGTTTTTATGCTATCACCACTAAAACACGCAAAGAAGGTTTATTATCGCTGGAAAGCATTATCGACGATCCGAAAAGCAGCCCGGTGTTTACGCCCAGGATTCTCGGTGATCACCATCTATTGGAGTTTATCTGCGACAATCTTCGCTTGATCGTTACCGGGGTTGAAGTCTATGCGTTGGAAGAACTGATGGACCAGGAACTCGAAACCCATCATGAAGAAGCCCATGCGCCGGTCAAAGCCATCCAAAATGTCGCCGACGGTTTGCCGGCCTTTGGGATTGTCGCGGCGGTAATGGGCGTTGTGCATACCATGGAATCGGTCGGCATTCCGCCCTCAGAACTGGGTAAATTAATCGCGGCAGCTCTGGTAGGAACATTTCTGGGTATTTTACTGGCCTATGGCTTTATCGGCCCCGTCTCAGCAGTAATGGCAGAACGCACTGAAGCGGCAGGCAATGTCTATAAATGCGCCCAAAAAGGCTTGTTGTGCTGCGCCAAAGGCATATCACCAGCCATGACTGCCGAATATATGCGCACCATGATTGCTTCCACCATGCGACCCGGCTTTCTGGAATTGGAAGAACAATTAAGAGCCAATAAAGGTTAGGTTAAAAAATGGCCGATCAACAACCGATCATCATAAAAAAAATAAAAAAAAGCGGCCATGTTCATCATGGAGGCGCCTGGAAACTGGCTTATGCCGATTTCGTTACCGCGATGATGGCATTTTTTTTACTGATGTGGCTATTAGGCACAACCACCGAGACAGAACGCAAAGGCATTGCCGAATACTTTCAAGATCCTTTTAAGGCATCTGCAGAAGAAAAAGGGGCCGATGTCGGCGATCGAACCAGCCTTATTCAGGCGGGCGGCTCAGATATTACCTCGCAAGATCAAGGTCAGGTCGACAAAGGCATGACACCGGAAGAAAAAGAGATGATGCCTGAGGACATTGAACAAAAAGCCGAAAAAATTGAGATGGCAAAACTCGAAGATTTAAAGGAAAAAATTCAGCACAAAATAGATTCCACTCCTGAATTAACCGAGTACAAAGATCAAATTAAACTGGAAATAACTTCCGAAGGCTTGCGAATTCTCATCGTCGATGCCCAAAACAGACCCATGTATAAACTGGCCAGCGCAGAAACCGAGCCGCAAATTAAATTGATTTTGAGGGCACTGGCACCGGCCATTAACGAATTACCCAATAGAGTCAGCCTTAATGGACATACCGATGCTCGGCCTTTCCCGCCCAACCAGAAAAAATACACCAATTGGGAGCTTTCCAGTGATCGGGCCAATGCTGCTCGATATGAATTAACCCAGGGTGGTCTTGCCGAACAAAAAATCTTAAGAGTTATCGGCTTATCGTCCAGCGTTCCCTACAATGCCGACACCGAACCACTGGATCCGATTAACAGACGAATTTCCATTATCGTTATGAACAAAAAAACCGAGCAAGAGATTGTGCACAGCGTCGGGGACGATACGAATACCGAGACCCCACCGCTCCAGTAAACCAAAGCCAAATCAACATTAAGATGGGCGTTGATTTCAAGGAATGTCATTTTTTTTTACCATGAAGAGCATGAAGAATTGACTGTATTGACTTCCTGTATTTTCTATAGAGATGATTTTATAAAAAGATTTTTTTAGTCCTTGCTTTCATAGCGTTACAGTAAAGTTGATTAGAAATCCTTGTTTGACAAATCACCCACGTCTCTTTTCTTCATGCCCTTCATGGTAATAAAAAACAAGCTATAAACTCAATGAGATAATATAAGGCCAAAACCGCTACTGCACTGTTAACGAGTCCGCAAAGTAAAGGTAACCGGCCCGTTATTGACCAGCGAAACCTGCATATCCGCGCCAAACTGACCGAATTCAACTGTTGGATAAATCTGTTTTGCCAACTGTTGCAAATAATCGAACAGCTCCTTGCCTTTTTCCGGCGGCGCAGCGGAAATAAAACTGGGTCGATTGCCCGTTTGAGTATCCGCAGCCAGCGTGAATTGCGGAACCAGCAACAATCCGCCGTTAATATCCCTCAAACTCAGATTCATGCGGTCATCACTATCGGCAAAAATCCGATAGTTGAGGATACGTTCCAGCAGCCGTTGAGCATCTTTTTGAGTATCCTCTTTTTCTACCGCAACCAATGCCATAATGCCGGTATCGATTTTACCGATCTGGTGATTATTGACGGTGACTGTAGCGGTAGTGACGCGCTGGATAAGGGTGATCATAGGGATGGTTAATAATAGATGGAGCTGCGACTTTAGCTACGCATTGCCGGGTGTGGCGGCGACTTTAGTCGCCGATTAAATATACTGACCGGTGGACTAAAGTCGCCGCCACAACCGGACGGGGCATATTGGCCCCGTTGTTTACGTTTCATGCCTACTGTGTACGCTCAGGCTGGCATTAAATCGTCAACAACGGAGTTGCAAACCCCGCCCCACTTGAAGTGGAAATACTTTCATAGTCTCCCAAGCTTGGAAACCAGCGCAAACTGATACTTAGATAGAGATTATTTTAATGCCCAACTTCTACCTTAGTACCTTTAGCCTGACCGATTTCAGCTAAGGTTTGATTAAACCAGCCTGTATTCAAATCAAAAGGCTTGCCGCCTTTGATACGGGGAAATTCAATCGCACGCAGTACAAATCCTTTATCGTCATCATGACCGATAACGCCGGACTCACGACGGAAAGCGCACTCGACGGCGAGATCGGCACAGGACTTGATCAGGCGAATGTCCTCAACATTAGCCGCAGATGCACGGGCAAAATAACCTGATTTTTGCACCAGGGTTTTTTCCGCACCGATCATTTCTGCAAACTGGTCGCCAAACCATTTACCCGGATTAACGGCGTCAAGCTTGACGTGACCGAACGCATCGCGCGGCACTTCCTGTCCCTTGGCTTGCATTTCGGCAACGATAGACTCAACGCCGGCGCCTTCCGAGACGAAGATATTGACGCAATCGACTTTGTCCATCACCGCACGCAGACGCTTCGCTTCGGCAGCCAAATCGACAGCCATTTCAGGAATAAAAACGCCATGCACTTCATAAGTGGCGCGATCCAAACCCAGTTCCGGCAACCACTCGGCGCGATCCAGCAGTTTACGGTATTCCACCGCAGTAGCCGCAGTCAGCCAGCCGCAACTGCGTCCCATCACTTCATGGACAATCAGCATACGCGGATTGGCATTGTTTTCGGCAACCACATTCCAGAAGTAACTAGCGCCCTGCTCGGCTGCCGTCCATGCGCCTAGCGATTGCTTGATCGGAAATATGTCATTGTCGACGGTTTTAGGCAGACCGATAACGGTAAGACCATAGTCGTTTTTCGCCAGGAAAGCGGCAAGATCTGCGGCAGCGGTATTGGTATCGTCACCGCCGATCGTGTGCAGAATATCGACGCCGTCTTTAACCAGTTGGTCGGCTGCCACTTTTTGCGGATCCTGACCTTCTTGTACCAATCCGCGTTTAATGCAGTCTTTAACGTTAGTCAGTTTGACGCGGCTGTTGCCGATCGCCGAACCGCCAAAACGATGTAAAAGACCGGCTTTTTCACGAATTTCCGGGGTGACCGTATAACAATCGCCAAGAAGCAGGCCTTTATAGCCGCTACGATAACAGATGATTTCGATGCTGGGATCGATTTCAGTATAACGCTCGATAAGGCTGCCGATGGCTGAGTTTAAGCAGGGGGCCAAGCCGCCTGCGGTAAGAATTGCGACTTTTTTAGGTTTGTTCATGGAAAAACTCAAAGGTGAAATTAAAAAACTGGAATTTTATCATACAAGGGCGGCTGTTTTTTAGTCTTTCGCACCGTTGTTAGCAACGCTGGAGCGTTGCCGTATGCATTCCCACGCTGGAGCGCGGGAACGATAACCATACGAATACTTTCACAGTCTCCGGAGCGTGGAACGATAGACGATTTTTAGCCTTTCGCCTTTAACCTTTAGCCAAATGATACCCGACAATCCGTTCGACCTCGTTTTTCGATCCCAAGATAACCGGAACCCGCTGATGCAGCCCTGTGGGATTCATGTCGAGAATGCGCTCACGTCCGGTAGAACAGGCGCCGCCCGCTTGCTCGACAATAAATGCCATCGGATTGGCCTCGTACATCAGGCGCAGTTTTCCGGCTCTTGACGGATCGCGCAAATCATACGGGTACATAAAAATCCCGCCACGCGTGAGTATCCGGTAAACCTCAGCCACCATAGACGCAATCCAGCGCATATTGAAATCTTTTTCGCGCACACCTTCGGTACCTTGCAAACATTCCTCAATATAACGCTGTACCGGAGGTTCCCAAAACCGCTGGTTCGACATATTGATCGCAAATTCGCTGGTCTCAGCAGGAATCGTCATAGCGGGATGAGTCAGAATAAATTCGCCTATATCCTGATCCAGCGTAAAGCCGTTAACCCCATGTCCGGTGGTTAAAACCATCATCGTTGACGGACCGTAAAGCACAAACCCCGCGCAAACCTGCTCGGAACCCTTGCGCAAAAAATCCTCCACCGCCGGTTCCACACCTTCACGGCAACGCAATATAGAAAATATGGTACCTACCGCCAGGTTGACGTCAATATTTGAAGAACCGTCCAACGGATCGAACAACGCCAGATACTTGCCTTTGGGATACTGCGAGGGAATGGGGATGATGCCATCGATTTCTTCCGATGCCATGCCTGCCAAATGGCCGGTCCAGTTCAGCGCCTCCACCATAATGTCATTAGTAATGATGTCCAGTTTCTTTTGCACCTCACCTTGTACATTCTCGGATTCTGCGCTACCCAGCACGCCGACCAGATTGCCCCGATTAACCAAATGCGAAATTTTCTTACACGCGGTAACCACATCGTTGAGCAATGAAGTAAACGTTCCAGACACACCCGGCAACTCGCGCTGCTGTTCGATGATAAACTGGGTCAAAGTAACATGATTAGTCATTCTTTATCGCTCCGATGGTAGGTTGTCTTATTCAGAAATACTTTTAATCATCACATGCAGCTGCCGTGTACGCGAGGTTCAGCAACAATAACGCCTTGTCGAACAAGACTGCTATCTGTTTGTGTTTCAAGCTATGGCATATTGTAAATCATAAACAGCGGAAGTACCGAAATCAGAAGGGAAGCGATACAAGAGCACACAGGTCATAACCATCCCCTAAGTCCAAAAGCAAATAACGTATAATCGTTCAGCGCCGCCCAATTAACAAAAGAGCATCACATCAATGTTGCAAATATCCAACCAAGTCAGTATCCCGGACCATGAGATTGAAGTTCATGCGATTCGTGCACAGGGAACTGGCGGGCAGAATGTCAATAAAGTTTCAACCGCTGTTCATTTACGCTTTGATATTAATGCGTCATCATTGCCCGAGTTTTACAAAGAAAAACTATTAGTTTTAAATGATCAGCGCATTTCAAAAGAAGGCGTCATTGTGATCAAGGCACAGCAGTATCGCACCCAGGAAAAGAACAAAGAAGACGCCCTCAGTCGGCTACAGGCATTAATTCAAAGTGTGGCGATAATACACAAAAAGCGCAAAGCCACCAAGCCTACCAAAGGATCAAAATTGAGGCGCTTGGACAGCAAAACCAAACAAGGTCGGCTTAAAGCACTAAGAGGAAATATTAATGACCATTAACCTGATGCCCCATCAACACACGCGGAAAAATAACCATGTTGGTTTTGCAAATAATCATCAAACAATGGGATAAAAGTCAACGAACGGCAGCACATGTTTTGGAGCGCGCCAATATTCCAGACCGACACCCCATCATCTTTCCGCCCGCTTTTTATGCTGTCAATAAGCACTGCGTAATAGATCGGCACGGCGATGATAGACAAGACGGACGCTTAAAATATGCACCATTAGCCGACGGAAAAATTCAATTTGACCGGTTTCAACTGAATTTAGACGATAAAGTCATTGGGTATTTTGGCCGAACTCAATCCGATAAAACGCCTAACGCGATCGGATCACTGGATAATCAATGGGTACAATGCAGATACACCGACAGACACAGCGTCTTCGAGAGCGACTTTTATTATTGGCTGTATGAAGAAGTGACTCTAAATGCTATTTGCCTCAGTAAATTTAACGAAAACGTTTTTATGGATACTGAACCTGCACTTGTTTTTGAAGATTTCCAATGACCCGGAGACCAAGGACAGAGCAGATCTGATTTTGATTAAGCTAGGTGCAGTTTGCAGGCTCATTGTATAATTTGACGCTATGTTTTTTACTGACTTCCTAAAACTTAAGGATTGATTGCAATATGCTTCCGGAAAAACGCTTAACCCGTCGTCGTGGAATTTATTTACTGCCTAATTTGTTTACCACAGGAGCCCTGTTTTCCGGCTTCTATGCGATTACTTCAGCAATGGGCGGGCGTTACGAAACCGCTGTTATCGCCATTTTTGTCGCGATGATTCTGGACGGTCTGGATGGCCGGGTGGCGAGGTTGACTCATACGCAAAGCGAATTCGGCGCTCAATACGACAGTCTTTCAGACATGGTTTCATTTGGCGCAGCACCCGCTTTGGTGATGTATTTATGGGCGTTTTCGAGCCTCGGTAAAGTGGGTCTGTTTGCTGCTTTTGTCCATACGGCGGGCGGTGCATTAAGACTGGCGCGCTTTAATACTCAGCTGCAGACAGCCGATAAGAACTATTTCCAGGGACTCCCCAGTCCTGCCGCCGCCGCGATTCTTGCCGGGTTCATCTGGATATGCCTGGAGTATAAATACGACATCGAACTATTCAAATATTTTGCACTGATCTTAACGATCAGCACCGGCTTGCTGATGGTCAGTAATTTCCGCTATTCCAGTTTCAAAAAAATCGATTTAAAAGGCAAAGTGCCTTTTATTGTCGCGATTGCCGTAATGCTGGGTATCGCTTTTGTGATGGCGCAGCCGCAAACGATGTTGTTCCTGTTGTTTTTAGGCTATGCGATTTCAGGCCCGGTGATTACCCTGGTCATGCGCAGACGCAAGTTACAGGGTCGCAAAGCGTAAAATCCGCTTGAGGCCGCACGGCCATTGGCGTATAGTCACGACCATGTTTATTCAAATCAACCCTGCATTTCAAATCCCGCTTTCCGGCACAATCTCTGCCGGAACTGCCTTGCGTGCGTGGCTATGCCTGCCTTTAAGATACCTGCCCTGACGGGCAATCAATCTTTCTCTATTTAATGACTTACACCCCTATTTTCCTATATCGACGTAACCGTCGATAGTTCTCCATCGATGGAGTTTTTATGAATGACAAGTTAATAATATTCGACACCACCTTGCGCGATGGCGAGCAAAGCCCAGGCGCATCCATGACTCGTGAGGAAAAGGTCAGAATTGCCAAGGCCTTGGAGCGTTTAAAGGTTGATGTGATTGAGGCCGGTTTTCCTGCGGCCAGTCCCGGCGATTTTGAAGCCGTACAAGCCGTAGCCAATATCATAAAAGACAGCGTGGTATGCGGACTGGCCAGAGCGCTGGACAAGGATATAGACCGTGCGGGCGAAGCGCTAAAAGGCGCTAACCGGTCGCGGATTCATACTTTCATCGCCACCTCGCCGATCCATATGCAAATGAAGTTGCAGATGCAGCCGGAGCAGGTCATCGAATACGCAGTCAGGGCGGTCAAACGCGCACGGCAATATACCGATGATGTCGAATTTTCGCCTGAAGATGCCGGACGCTCGGATGAAGACTTTTTGTGTCGGATATTGGAGGCGGTTATAGATGCCGGAGCCACGACGCTGAATATTCCCGATACCGTAGGCTACAGCGTTCCGCAGCAGTTCGGCGCGACTATTGCGAACCTGATCCGTCGCATCCCCAATTCGGATAAGGCAATTTTTTCGGTGCATTGCCACAATGATTTGGGGCTTGCGGTGGCCAATTCCTTATCGGCGGTCATGAACGGCGCACGGCAGGTTGAATGCACGATTAACGGCTTGGGTGAACGCGCCGGCAATGCCTCCCTGGAAGAAGTAGTCATGGCTGTGCGTACCCGTAAGGATGTGTTTACCTGCCAAACCGGCATAGACACCCGCGAGATTTTGACCTGCTCAAAGTTGGTATCGTCAATCACCGGTTTTCCTGTACAGCCCAACAAAGCCATCGTCGGCGCCAACGCCTTTGCCCATGAGGCGGGCATCCATCAGGACGGCGTATTAAAAAGCCGCGAGACCTATGAAATCATGCGCGCCGAAGATGTCGGCTGGACGGCTAACCGCATGGTGCTGGGCAAACATTCAGGCCGGAATGCGTTTAAGAGCCGAATCAGCGAACTGGGCTTTGAGTTCGGCACGGAAGAAGAGTTGAACGAGGCGTTTGCCCGCTTTAAGCAATTGGCCGATAAAAAGCACGAAATCTTTGATGAAGATTTGCAAACATTGATCTCGGAAGCCGGTTTTGAGGCGGAAGATGAGCATGTCAAACTGATCGCCCTGAAAGTGTGTTCGGAAACCGGCGAAATACCCAACGCAACCGTCACGCTACGGGTGGACAACAAGGAAGTCACCGGCAATTCTGATGGCGGCGGCGCTGTGGATGCCAGTTTAAAAGCCATAGAAAAACTGGTGCAGTCCGAAGCCACGCTGGAGCTTTATTCGGTTAACAGTATCAGCAACGGCACCGATGCCCAGGGCGAGGTGACTATTCGTCTTGAAAAATCAGGCCGGATTGTTAACGGCTTGGGTGCCGATACCGACATTGTTATCGCCTCAGCAAAAGCTTATATCAATGCGCTGAATAAGCTGCACAGCCCCGATCAACGCCGACATCCCCAGAAAGGGGATGTTTGAATTAAGGTGAAAGGCGAAAGGTAAAAGGTTTTGGATAATGCAACACGCCTGCAATACCTCGAAGCGATGGGCATTGATGTCTGGCTGCCCAGAGCCGATGACCCGCTAGCGCCGAACGTTATCGCTGAATCGGCCGACAGCTGGGAAGCCTTGCAAGCTGAAGTCGCTCCATGCACACTGTGCGATTTGTGTAAATCCCGCAGCCAAACCGTTTTCGGCTCAGGCAATAAAAATGCCGACTGGATGATAGTCGGCGAAGCGCCCGGACAAAGCGAAGATCGGCAAGGCTTGCCTTTTGTCGGCAAGGCGGGCCAGCTGCTGACGGAAATGCTAAGAGCCATCGACCTAGACCGGGAACAGGTCTTTATAACCAATGTCGTCAAGTGCAGACCTCCCGACAACCGAGAACCCAAGTCCATCGAAGTTGAAACCTGCAAAGCTTACTTGCTGCGACAACAAGCGCTGATCAAACCGAAAATCATCCTGGCTTTAGGCCATGTTGCCGCACAGGCCTTGTTAAACACCGATGAGCCGATAGCCGAACTAAGGGGTAAAATACACACTTTAAATGATACGCCGGTTGTTGTAACCTATCACCCGGCGCACTTATTAAGATCATTACTGAACAAGCGTAAAGCCTGGAAAGATTTAAAATTCGCGATGCAAATAGTTAAAAACCATCAAAGGTAGGTCATGTGGGGAACATTAGAAAAAATAAAAAACTTTATGATTTATGATGCCGATAGAGAGTTCTACGCCAAAATATTTCCCGATTCGGTAGGCAGAAAAGATTTAATGCGTCTTAGGAAAATGCGCAGCTCCGATTTACCCGGCGTTATGGCAATTGAAAGAGCCAACTATCACGCCCCCTGGGGGGAAGACATTTTCAGGGATTGCTTTAAAGCTAACTATAGCTGCTGGGTCTGTGAAGAGAATGATACGGTGCTGGGCTACAGCATACTTGCGATCAGCGTAGGCGAGGCGCATGTTTTAAATATTTGTGTAGCGGCAGCCGAACAGGGACAAGGCATAGGTCGCAAAATGCTGCAAAATCTTATCGAAACAGCCAGAGGCCGGGCGGAAACCATGTTCCTGGAAGTCAGGCCGTCCAATACCGCTGCCATTGCCCTTTATGAGGACATGGGTTTCAACGAAATCGGCATCAGAAAAGGCTATTATCCGGCAGAAAACGGCCGCGAAGATGCGCTAATGCTGGCGTTGCAGATATTTTAAAACTGTAGGGGCGACTGGCTGGTCGCCCTTTTTGACATAACTATTTCAAATTATCCGTCACATACGGCTCGATAAGCTGATACATGATCTGATGCATTTTTGGGCTTGCAGCGATCACGTTGCCTGACTCCAGATACTTATCATTAAAAGAAAAATCGGTAATTACACCGCCTGCTTCCTTTATCAATAAAAGACCTGCGGCCATATCCCACTCCATCAGGCCTATTTCCCAAAAACCATCCAAGCGACCGGCAGCCACATAGGCCAAATCCAGTGCCGCAGAACCTGCGCGGCGAATGCCGGCCGAATCAACGGCTATTGAACGGAACATTTTTAAATAAGCATCCATGTGCAAATCGGTTTTAAACGGAAAGCCGGTACCGATTAATGCACCTTTCAAACTGTTCTGATTGGTCACCCGAAGACGACGGCTGTTTAACATGGCTCCGCCGCCGCGTTTGGCGGTGAATAACTCATCGCGTAACGGGTCGTAAACGACGCCGATTTCAATCCTGCCTTTATGCTTTAGGGCAATGGAAACGGCGTATTGAGGAAAACCGTGCAGAAAGTTGGTGGTGCCGTCCAGCGGATCAATAACCCAGACAAAATCGTTACCCTGATGCTCGCCGCTTTCTTCTGCCAGGATGCTGTGCTCGGGATAAGCCGTCTTGATAATGTTGATGATTTCCCGTTCGGCCATACGATCGACCTCACTGGCATAATCGTTTTTACCTTTTTGGTCGACCTTCAGGTGACCGATATTATCTGATGAGCGGAGGATCAAGTCGCCGGCGCTTCTTGCGGCACGGACGGCAGTATTTAACATGGGTTGCATAGGCGGATTTATATAAGCATAGACGATTGCAAAGGGGCAATGGTCGAAAACCCCATATAATACCAAATATTTTGCTAAACTTAGGCTCTTTTTTTAACTAAGGACATCGCCTTGCTGTCTACTATAAAAATAGTACTGGTCGAAACAACGCATCCGGGGAATATAGGTGCCGTTGCCCGTGCAATGAAAAACATGAAAATGCACAACCTTTATCTGGTTTCGCCTAAAATATTTCCCAGCGCAGACGCCACCTCCAGGGCTTCAGGCGCAGATGATGTGTTGGCTGGCGCAATTGTTTGCCAGACCTTGCAGGAGGCCATTGCCGATTGCCAGCTAGTGATTGGCGCCAGCGCCCGAGGTCGAACCATCAGCTGGCCGGAATTGTCACCGAGAGAATGCGCGGAAAAAGTGTTAGTGAATGAACCCGGCGACAACGTCGCTATCGTTTTCGGCCGGGAAAATTCAGGCCTGAAAAACCATGAGCTGGATCTGTGTCACTTTTTGCTACGCATCCCCTGTAACAGCGAATACAGCTCTTTAAACATTGCCGCCGCCGTGCAGGTCGTTTGTTATGAATTATTTGTCGCATCCGGGCAGGCCGCCGAAGAACAAATCTTGGTCGGCGATAAAGATGAAGATCCTTTGGCTACAGCAACGCAAATGGAGTCTTTCTATGCTCACATGGCTGAAGCATTAACCGATATAGGCTTTATGCATCCGGCCAAATCGAAATCCATTATGCGGCGTTTGCGCCGGATTTATAACCGGGTGCAAATGAACACCAAGGAGCTAGACATCCTCAGAGGCATCTTGAGAATGTCCCAAGGCCACAAGAGGAATAACGATGTTTAACCGACTAAAAGAAGACATTGCCTGCGTCTTTGACCGCGATCCGGCGGCGCAAACGGCCTTTGAAGTGATGACGACTTATCCCGGATTTCATGCCGTTTTAATTCATCGACTCAGTCATTTTTTCTGGCTAGCCGAATTCAGATGGCTGGCCCGGTTTATTGCCCATATCGGCCGCTGGCTAACGGGAATTGAAATCCACCCGGGCGCAATCATCGGCAGGCGTTTTTTTATCGATCACGGCATGGGCGTAGTGATCGGCGAAACCGCCGTTATCGGCGACGACTGCACCTTGTATCATGGCGTAACCCTGGGCGGAACCAGTTGGGATAAAGGCAAGCGTCATCCGACCTTGCATAATGGCGTAGTGATAGGTGCAGGGGCAAAAGTTTTAGGGCCTATTGATATTGGTGAAAACGCTCGGATCGGATCAAACTCGGTGGTCTTAAAACCGGTACCGGATGGGGCAACCGTGGTCGGCATTCCCGCTCACATCGTCGATCCTAATAGTAAAGCCGCAACAGCCGAGCGTGACAAGATTGCCTACAAAATGGGTTTTCATGCCTACGGAGCAACAACTGACGTGGCCGATCCCATCGCCTACGCGATTAATCACATGCTGGATCATATTCAAGCGATGGACAGGCAGATAGAAACTCTACAAAAAGCGCTTAATGATGCCGGTATTCAATACAAGGAATCCCCGATCTCCAAATTAGACGGCTGCGAAATTGAGGATGGCTAAAGGTTCAAGACAAAAGGCGAAAGGCGAAAAAAGCGGCATCAGGCTTAAGTTGTACCCTTCGCCCTTAGCCCTTAGCCTTTCACCTCCCCATCCATAATAGTTGACTAATTTGCTAGGTTAAGTATAGTAACAATATCTTAACGGTATTTATAGAGGATACTATTGTGCGCTTAACTACTAAAGGTCGCTATGCGGTCACTGCAATGCTCGATTTGGCTTTTCATAGTCAAATCAAGCCAGTAACCTTGACTGACATTGCGGCTCGTCAAACTATTTCCTTGTCTTATCTGGAACAGCTGTTTGCCCGCTTACGCCGGGCAGGCATGGTAAAAGGTGTGCGCGGACCAGGTGGCGGTTACAAACTGTGCCACAAAGCCAGCGAAATTAATATTGCTGATATTATCGCTGCTGTCGATGAACCGCTTGATTCAACCAAATGCGGCGGCGAAGCCAATTGCCAGAAGGAAAAAGCCTGTTTAACGCATAATCTGTGGATGGGATTAAGCGAACAAATTAGAAACTATTTGGAAGGCATTTCGTTAGCCGACCTGTTAGAAAAAAATCAGATTCAGGAAGTCGCTAAAAGACAGAGTATCGATGCCCAGCAAACCGTTGAAATTTATCGTTATCCTGAATAGCGACTGTTCCCAACAGTCTTGCGGCATAGACACCATCCCTGGCGATATGAATGATCTACCTTGATCATAACGCGACCACACCGCTGGATGGTCGCGTTCTGGAGGCGATGCTGCCCTTCCTGAAAACATTCTACGGAAATCCTTCCAGCTTATATCGTCACGGCAGAGTCTCCAGCAGCGCCATAAATGCAGCTCGCGAGCAACTTTCAGCTCTGATTGGCGTAAGACCTGAGCAAATTATTTTTACCAGCGGCGGCACGGAAGCCAACAATCTGGCCTTGGCAACGCTAGCCCCTCAGGTCGGACTCGCGGTATCAGCCATTGAACATCCCTCGGTTATTGAGCCTGCCTTACATCTGCAAAGTTTGGGACATCAGCTTACCCTGCTTGATGTCGATGCAACCGGCCTGATAACGCAGGATGCTATCGACGAAGTGATTTTGCTAAAACCTAGTCTGGTTTCGATGATGCAGGCCAATAACGAAACCGGTGTGGTGCAGAATATCGAACGCTATGCCGACCAGCTGAAAGCACACGGCATCAAGGTCCATACCGATGCCGTGCAGGCGCTGGGAAAAATCCCGGTCGATTTCAATCGGCTCGGCGCGCATTTGATGTCGCTGTCCAGTCATAAAATCTACGGACCAAAAGGCTGCGGCGCGCTAGTCTTTGAAAAATCTGTAGCCATAAAACCCATCTTGTTAGGTGGCGGACAGGAACAAGGGTTCAGAGCAGGGACTGAAAATGTCGCCGCTATCGTCGGTTTTGGTAAGGCGGCAGAACTTGCCAAATTAGAACTTGCCGAACGCCAGGCACATTTGCTCAAACTGAGGACACTGCTGGAACACGGCTTGAGCGCTATGCCCGGCCTGACTGTTTTTGCAGAACAAACGGAACGATTGCCCAATACCGTACAGGTAGGTATCCACGGTATCGATGGTGAGATGCTGCTGATGCAGCTGGATCAAAAAGGCATTGCCGTATCCAGCGGCTCGGCCTGCGCCAGCGGCATCAGGGAAGCCAGCCCTGTTTTGGTCGCCATGGGCATTGATCCTGCTCAAGCAAAAAGCGCAATCCGCATCAGTTTGGGAAAAGCCAACACTGAAGCTGAAATTATTGAATTTATTAAACAAATAAAATCCTTAACAGGATAAAGAGGTTGTATGTCTGTCTCATTAACTGAAAGTGCCGCCAGGCAAATCAAAAAACAACTGGAAAAACGCGGTAAAGGCTTAGGCTTAAAGTTGGGCGTAAAGCAATCCGGTTGCTCGGGATATGCTTATACGATTGATTACGCCGATGCGCTGGATGAAGGCGATGCGGTGTTCGAAAATTTCGACGTCAAAGTCATCGTCGCCGCAAACGACCTGGAATTTGTCGACGGAATAGAGCTGGATTACCGCCGGGAAGGCATTAACGAAGCTTTCCAGTTCAATAACCCGAATGTAAAAGGCACCTGCGGCTGCGGCGAGAGTTTTTCTGTTTGAAAAGAATTTTCACCACGAAGAATATGAAGAAAAACATTGGCGCCGGTTCCCAAACTGGAGCTTGGGAACCATAGTACGCGATGCTCACTACAGGTCCTGCAGCAGATTACTCAAGCTTGCAAACTCGGCCAGCGTAATGCTTTCGGCCCTTAATATCGGGTCTATACCCAAGGCGACAATTTCTTCCTCGGCAATGAGTTTTTTCAGCGAATTACGCAAGGTTTTGCGCCGCTGAGAAAACGCCTGCGTGACCACCCGGTTGAGTTTTGCCATATCATTCACCACAACAGGCGGTTGTAGATGCGGCACCAGTCTGACGATAGCAGACATCACCTGCGGGGCCGGGTCGAAGCTTTCCGGCGGCACTTCGAATAACATCTCAGTTTCGCAAAAATATTGCATCATGACGCTAAGCCTGCCGTACTTTTTGCTGCCGGGAGATGCGCAAATCCGGTCAACCACTTCCTTTTGCAGCATGAAATGCATATCTTCGATGCAATAAGCGTTATCCAGCAAATGGAACATCAGCGGCGTTGAAATGTTATAGGGCAAATTGCCGATAATGCGCAGTTTTTTACCTTCATCAGCCAGCGCCGAAAAATCAAACTTTAACGCATCGGCACTGTGAATTTGCAGCTTAGGATAGTGCTTGAACTTCTCCCTGAGCAAAACCACCAAATCCCTGTCAAGTTCGACCACGTCCAACCGCACTTTTTCGTTCAACAAGGGCTCGGTCAATGCACCCTGCCCCGGCCCTATTTCAACCCAATGTTGATCAGGAATAGCCTGAATGCTGGAGATAATATTGTAAATAATATTGTGGTCATGAAGAAAATTCTGACCGAAGCGCTTGCGCGGAATATGTGCCATTTTATTTGTTTATTGCGTAATCATCGTTAATGCAGTTTGCAAGGCAAACTGAAGGCTGCCTAAATCGGCCTTACCGCTGCCGGCAAGATCCAGCGCCGTGCCGTGGTCAACCGAAGTGCGGATAATCGGTAGCCCCAGCGTAATATTGACAGCTTTCCCGAATCCTATGTATTTAAGCACCGGCAAGCCCTGATCGTGATACATCGCCAATACCGCATCCGCTGTAGCCAGATACTTGTCGGTGAACAGCGTGTCAGCCGGCAACGGCCCATGCAGATTCAAGCCCTGTTTGCGAAAGCTGTCGAGTACCGGCTCGATAATGTCGATTTCTTCCCTGCCCAGATGACCGTTTTCACCGGCATGCGGATTAAGCCCGCACACCAGTATTTTAGGGAAAGCTATGCCGAAGCGTGTTCTCAGCTCGTGATCCAGTATCCGAATAACCGCCCGTAAGCGGGTATGGGTAATGGCTGAACTGACTTCGGACAGCGGCAGATGCGTGGTCACCAACGCCACCCGCAATCCCGGCGTTGCCAACATCATCACCGGATGTCCACCGGTAATGTCGGCAATAAATTCGGTATGCCCACTAAAAGGCAGACCCGCATCGTTGATGATACCTTTATGGACTGGGCCGGTGACCATCGCATCAAAAACCGCATCCATGCAGCCTCTGGTCGCTTTGGTGATGGTTTTCAACACATAACGGCTATTGGCCGGATTCAATTGTCCGCACTGAACCGGCTCTGGCAGTTCCACCGGCAATACCGTCAAGCATCCGGCAGTCTGGGCCGCAGCAGGCGAAGAGCCGTCAAACTCTTTTATCTGTAGCGGTAAACCTAACCGTGCGGCGCGCTCTGCCAATAATTTCGGACTGGCTATAACGATGATTTCGCAGGGTAAATCCTGCTGTGCAAGCTGAATACAAAGGTCGGGACCTATGCCGGCGGGTTCTCCGGGAGTTAATGCGATACGCGGTACGGGTAGACTGGTGGTCATCTGAAAGCTAAGATCAAAAAACAGTGATTTTACAGCATAACTACCAGGATGATTTTAAAAAAGTGCTGTTTTGAAGATAAAGTCATAAATGGTCTGACCGAGAAGGCCCATCACTTACGATTAATAGAAAAAACTTACCAGCACTTTGAGCCAAATTGTTTTTTAATCAACAGCAAAAATCATGCCTGGAGATGGCGGAGCGGACGGGGTTCGAACCCGCGACCACCGGCGTGACAGGCCGGTATTCTAACCAACTGAACTACCGCTCCGCAGTTCGAGCGGCGTATTCTATAAGATTACCTTGATCTGTCAACAATTAAGGCCCGACACTGGCCTTGCGATTACACAAGCAGTTCAAAAATAGACTAAACTTATACTAGTACTAAGTCAGTCTTGTTTTGTCGTATAAAATCCCCATAGAGTAGGTTTTTTACATTATTGGGGAACGATAGATTGGCAAAGAAATATATTGTGCGTTTAACTGAGGATGAGCGCACCTATTTGGAAAGTTT
>NZ_JAWPOH010000058.1:0-19855 GCF_037671525.1 Methylobacter svalbardensis | reverse complement strand
TAGCTACCAAATACTTGCCAAACTACCTGGGCTGGCGACGGGCTTTTGAACAACACTGCCAACTCACGCCGGAAACCCTACTCAATGCTGCTCTGGGGAATTTTCAATATTTAACGATGACATAGCCAAAAAGTATCACCCATTTTTGCTACATTTCTACTTCGAGCAATGAAATTGGAAAACTACAACGGTGGAGCAGCAGTCCCAACTCTAAATCGAAATGATGTTCATAAAGTTGATGTGCTTTGCCCGGAAAGTCGCTTTATATGCGAGTTTGATGAACAAGTTTTACCGATATTTTCGCAGATTGAAAAACTTCAAGAATACAACGCGAAACTCGCCGAAGCCCGCGACTTACTGCTCCCCCGCCTAATGAACGGAACGATCAGCGTATGAGCAAAGGCTACCAACCTCCCTACAGTATTACGACAAAGATACTCAATGCCGTTGCCGAGATCAGCGAATTGCTGGGGCGTTGGTCAGCCAGTCACCAAGGCGCATTATCGCCGCAACTTAGGCGCGATAACCGCATCCGTACCATTCAGGCATCTTTGGCGATTGAACACAACAGCCTGTCACTGGAACAAGTCACCGCCATTTTGGAAGGCAAGCAGGTACTTGGCTTGCCACGGGAAATTCAGGAAGTACGCAATGCTTTTGCCGCTTACGAACAGTTATTCGATTGGCAAGCCACCAACGGTGTACATTTGCGAGCAGCACATGAACGGCTGATGCTGGGCCTGATCGATAATGCCGGGCAATGGCGTAGTGGTGGGGTGGGTATCTTTCGGGAACAGGAGTTGGTTCACATGGCACCTCCCGCAACACAAATTCCCCGTCTAATGAATGATTTGCTGGGTTGGCTTGCTACGACTGACAGTCACCCGTTGATCGCCAGTTGTGTGTTTCATTATGAGTTTGAATTTATACATCCGTTCAGTGACGGCAACGGTCGCCTGAGTCGTTTGTGGCAGACTTTGATTTTGAGCCAGTGGCGTACGGAAATGGCTTATCTGCCGGTTGAAACGATTATTCGAGATCAGCAAAGCGATTATTACCAGGTACTGGGTGCGGCAGATCAAGCCAGTGATTGCACCGTATTTATTGAATTTATGCTCGGTGCTTTGGCGCAGGCGTTGAGAGCAGGGATTGAGATAGAATCACCGTCAACACTGTCGGTAGAATTGGCGGCGCAAGTGTCGGGAGAAACAGCGTTAGTGATTATTCAAGCCTTGTACCGATCGCCCGACTTGACTATTCCCACATTGGCTACTCAGTTAGGCATGAGTTCGCGCACCATTGAGCGTCATCTACAAAAGCTGCAACAGCAAGGCGCGATAAAGCGTATTGGTTCGACAAAAGCCGGACATTGGCAAGTTCAGATCAAGGAAAACAGGGAATCCGATGTATAACGAAGACACGCTGGTACAGGCTACAACTGCTGATTATTTGCTCAATGAGTTGGGGTGGGATGAGTCGATTTATGCTTATCATGAGGTCTTTGGCAAGGAGGGTACGCTGGGTCGCAGCCATGATGGCGAAGTGGTGCTTACTCGCTATTTAGGCGAGAAGCTGATGCAGTTAAACCCCGGTTTACTGTTGGAGGCTTATAAGGCTGCTCTGGGTATCATTGTTGAAGTCAGTTCCAGTTCGGTGATGCTGGCAACCAACTATGATAAAGACCAGCTGCATAAAAATGGCGTACAGGTCAGCTTTCGTAATGACAAAGGTGAGCTGGTAAAAAAACGCCTGCGTCTGTTTGATTTTGATAGTCCGGAAAACAATCATTTTCTGGCGGTACGTGAGTTTTGGATCAGAGGTGACCTTTACCGCCGCCGTGCCGATGTGGTGGGATTTGTGAATGGAATCCCGTTGGTGTTCATGGAGCTGAAGAGCTTGCAAAAAGATATCAAGGCAGCTTATGAACAGAACTTTGCCGATTATAAGGACACCGTGCCTCTTTTGTTCCACCATAATGCCTTTGTTATTCTGGCTAATGGTGTGGATGCAAAAATAGGCTCTATCACCAGTAAGTTTGAACACTTTAACGACTGGAAACGTCTGCATGAAGACAGTCTTGGTGTCGTGGATATGGAGACTTTGCTGAAAGGGACATGCAGTAAAGCCAACCTGATGGATATATTTGAAAACTATATTCTGTTTGACGAAAGTGCTGGCAAGATGGTGAAAATTGTCGCCCGTAATCACCAGTTTTTAGGGGCAAATCGTGCCGTTGAAGCGGTCAAGGATCGCAAAGCGCGTTTGGGCAAGCTGGGCGTATTCTGGCATACCCAAGGCTCTGGGAAGTCCTACTCGATTGTGTTCTTTGCCCGTAAAGTCCATCGTAAACTGGGTGGTAATTACAGTTTTGTGGTGTTAACCGACCGTGATGATCTGGACACTCAGATTTACAACACTTTTGGCGGTTGCGGATTGGTGAATAACGATAAAGACCCGTGCCGTGCCGCAAGCGGAACTCATTTGCAAGAGTTGTTAGGCCAGCAAAAAACCTATGTGTTCTCGCTGATCCAAAAGTTTAACCAAAAGATTGATCCGAATAATCCCTACACCGAGCGTGATGACGTTATTGTTATCACTGATGAAGCCCACCGTACCCAGTATGGCCTTTTGTCACTGAATATGCGCAATGCCCTACCGAATGCCAGCTTTATTGGCTTTACCGGTACACCTTTGTTTAAGGATGACGAGATTACCCGTAAGGTGTTTGGTAATTACATTTCGACCTATGACTTTCAACGTGCGGTAGAAGATAACGCAACGGTACCGCTTTATTACGATGCACGAGGTGAAGAGCTCACGTTTGTTGACGATGATGGCGTTCAACACAGCGTTGCTGATCCCAAAAACTTGAATGAGAAGATAGCTGCCAAGCTGGAAGAGCTGGAAATTGACGATATTGATGTCCAGCAACGCTTGGAACGTGAACTGAAACGCGATTACCACATCATTACCTGTAGCAAACGCTTGAGTCAGATTGCCGAAGACTTTGTTTGGCATTACGCAAACGGCTGGGAATCGGGAAAGGCGATGTTTGTTTGTCTGGATAAAATCACCTGCGTGCGGATGCATAAGCTGATCGAATTTTACTGGCAACAGCATCTCCTTCAGTTAGAAAAAGACTTGAATACAGCCACCGACGAACAGAATGATGTTTGGCGTAGGCGGCAGATTGCCTGGATGCAGGAGACGCAAATCGCCGTGGTCGTCAGTGAAGAACAAGGCGAAATGGAAAAGTTTAAAAAGTGGGATTTGGATATTACCCCGCATCGTCGATTGATAAAAGAAGGCTACCTGCTGGAAGACGGTAAACGCTTGGACATGGAAACAGCGTTTAAGAAACCGGAGCACCCATTTCGTGTGGCAATAGTCTGTGCTATGTGGCTGACCGGCTTTGACGTGCCAACACTGGCAACGTTATACCTAGACAAACCACTTAGAGCTCATACGCTGATGCAGGCCATAGCCCGTGCTAACCGTGTGGCTGAGGGTAAAAATAATGGCCTGATTGTCGATTACTGCGGCATTTTAAGGAACCTTCGGAAAGCATTGGCTACCTTTGCAGGGCGAGGTGACAGTGGCCACGGCGGTAAAGAAGGTGAAAATGACCCGACCAGACCCAACGAAGAACTATTGGTTGAGTTGGTCGAATCGGTTGCTTTAGTAAGGGAATTCCTGGGCCTACAAGGTTTTAAGTTAGACGACATTATTGAAAAACAAGGCTTTGCCCGGAATAAGGCTATTGATGAAGCCAAAGAAGCGGTGAACGAAAACGACCAGACCCGTAAACGCTATGAAGTGATGGCGCGAGAGGTATTTAAAAAGTTTAAAGCCTGTATCAATGTGCCGGGGGTAAATACTCAACGTGATGGACGTGATGGCATCGATATTATTTACAAACGCTTGCAAGCTGATCGGGAACAAGCTGACATCACCGATATTATCCGACAATTACATGGTATCGTTGATGAGACCATTCATACACAGCAGGGAGTCCGTGAGCCAAGGGCCGAGGGCAATGATGTTTACGACATTAGTAAAATTGACTTTGAGCGTTTACGTAAAGAATTTGAGGCCTCTACAACTAAGCGTACTACCGTGCAAAGTTTGAAAGATGCGGTGGAAAGCAAACTTAATAGATTGCTGATGCAAAACCCGCTACGCACCGATTACCAGGAACATTACGAAAAGCTGGTTAAAGAATACAACCGGGAAAAAGACCGAATCACCATCGAGAAGACCTTTGAAGCTTTGATCAAGCTGGTTGATGGTCTGGATAAAGAAGAAAGTAGAGCAGTGCGGGAAAATTTAACCGAAGAAACCCTGGCACTATTTGATCTTCTGAGAAAGCCTGACCTAAGCAAAAAGGAAACTGACAAAATTAAAACAGTTGCCGTTCAGTTACTGGAAACCTTGAAAGCAGAGAGCCTGAAAATTGCTAACTGGCGTGATAAGGAAGCCACTCGTGATGCGGTCAAGCAGCAAATTTTCGACTTTTTATACGAAGATAAAACAGGTCTGCCAGAGGAAGATTACAGCGACAAAGATATTCAAACCCTGGCGCAAAGTGTTTACTGGCACGTGTATCGAGCTTACCCGGCAGTGCCTTCACCGATTTATACACAAGGGTAGTAACATATGTATAGGATTAATGGTGTAGACACATTAATACGGGTAGCTGGAGATGACACGATTACCTTTTATTTTGATTAAGACATCAACCGTTTTACTGTTCTTTGCTGGTTTTTCTGATCACGGCAGTCATAACGGACGGTAGTTCGTGTTCTTCGTGTCCTCTGTGGTTAATCGTTTTTTAACCTGTTTGGGATAATACTTTCACAGTCTCGTTTGCTTCCCGACTGCGCCGAGATGCCAAAATAACGCTTGAACGCCTTGCTGAACGCCGGTACCGAATCGTATCCGCAACGCTCTGCCACCCGCCCTACATCCTGCCCGACTCTATTAAGCCAGCGTGTCTCGACTTGCAGCCGCCAAGCGATATGTTCAGTAACAGACCTTTGCAAACTCCGCCCACCCACACTGCCCTCCAAATCACAATCAGGCTCAGACCGATAAGCAATATGCCCGCTTTGCCGCCTAAGCGAATAAAATAAACCCCTCGATTAATCTAATTGACAATCATTCTCATTAACGTTAAAGTCGTTTGCACTTCTCTTTCTCTATACGAACAATAACAACTGGGTTATCAAGGAGCCTTATCATGAAACGCGCGACCACTCGCATGGCCATCACCTTAGCCGGTAGTGCCTATCTAGCTTCATTGCCGCTAGCTGCTGCGGAGCAAAAACAAGACACTGCCATATTGGAAGAAATCACGGTCGAAGGAGACTGGCTGGGGCCGCCGACTAAGGACAACGTTCGCACCTATCCGGGGGGTCGCTCCGTGGTCACCGACACCGAATTGCAACAGGCCGGCGCTCGCACGCTGGAAGACGCGTTGCGCTTGGTGCCGGGCGTCCGCGCCCAGGATGAAACCGGCACCGGCATTCTGCCGAATATCGGCGTGCGCGGATTGGACCCCAGGCGCAGCTCCCGCACGCTGGTGCTGGTCGATGGCATCCCTATCGCCTTGGCGCCTTACGGACAGACGGGCTTGTCGATGTTTCCGCTGACCATGCAAACCGTAGAAAGCGTCGATGTAGTGCGCGGCGGGGCGGCTGTCCGCTATGGGCCGAATAATGTGGGCGGCGTCATCAATTTCATCAGCAAACCGATCCCGGATAAGTTCAGCGCCACCATCAGGGAGGCGCTGACCATTTCCACCGACACCGGCAACGTGCTTACCGACAGCTACCTGCGCGCCGGCGGCTTCGTGAACGACAGGCTGGGCCTGCAATTCCAGGCCAATACGCTGCTTGGCGATTCGTCTCGCGCCCATTCGGGTACGGAAGTGGAAAATTTGGCGTTGGATGCCCACTGGTTCGTCACCGACAACGCCGACATCAAGGCCGGATTGCAGTATTACAACACCGATACCCAACTCCCCGGCAGCCTGTCGCCAAAGGCCTACGAACAGGATCGTTTTCAGTCGCAACGACCGCACGATAAATTCCAGGGCGATACTGTAAAGGGACATTTGGTCTACAACCAAAATTTCGACCTTTTCGGCAGTCCGGCTGAATTCAACTGGACCAATTTTGCTCACACCAGCGACAGGGAGTTCACCGTCGGCTGTCTGCTCAATGCTGCCGCGACCTCCTGTAACCTCGATCCGTCCAAGGTATCCGACGGCGAACAAACCAGCCCGCGCACATTCACCGTTTACGGCACCGAGCCGCGCCTAACCGTAGGCGCCAAGACCGGCTGGCTGGACCACAAATTCACCTTGGGCGGACGTTACGTCAGCGAAGACGTCGAGCAGGGAGTCGACCGGCGCCGCCTGAGCACCGGCAAGGTCACCAATGCCCAGGACTTCCATTTCGGCACCGATGCCTTTGCACTCTATGCCAGCGACACCTTGAGCGTGTGGAATGAGCGGCTTAGCGTCACGCCGGGCTTGCGTGTGGAATGGATCGACCAGTCCAGCAACAACCAGCTGACCGGCAAGGTCGTCGACAATCGCAGCAACGAACTGCTGCCCGGCCTCGACGTAGGCTTCCACTTATGGCCGGATAAAATATTCCTGTTCGGTAATCTACACAAATCCTTGCAGCCGGTGCAATTCACCCAAATCACCCTGGAAGGCGATACCGGTGTGGAAAAAGCCTGGAACTACGAAGCCGGCTTGCGTGTGTCGCCACTATCGGAGCTCGACGCCACGTTCAGTTATTTCCGCATTGACTTTGACAATCAAATCGTCGGCGTCGTGGAAAACGGCACCACCAGGTTCCGCAACCTCGGCCAAGCCCAGCATCAGGGCTATGAAACCGAACTGGACTGGCGCCCGTCCTTCCTGGCCGGCCTCGATCTCAAGGCGGGCTACACCTATGTGGACACACAGCAGTTGAACAACCTGTTCAGCGGCACATCGCAAGTCGCGTTTAAAAATAACGAAGTGCCGTTCAGTTCGCATCATCAAATTAACTTGCAAGGCAATTACCGCATCGATACTGTCAATTTCAACGTCAACGGCTCGTACCTGAGTTCCGCATACACCGATGCGGCCAACACCGTGCCGGAAAACGCCATTGGCGATAGAGGCAAGATACCGGACTACTGGCTGTGGAACGCCCAAATCACCAAGGATTTCCGTGTAGACAAGGCCAACATGCGGGTCGGCCTTGCCGGCAACAACCTGTTCAATCAGGACTACTACTTCCGCGGCGTGGATACCAGCCTGGGCCGAATGCCGGGACCGGGACGCGCGGTGATGCTCAGCCTGCAAATGGATCTATAAGGAAAACTCATGCCTAACCAAGAATTGATTCTGCTGACTCATGTCCCGACCGAATCGGTCAACGACGGCTTCCTGCCGGCGGCGCGCCGCCTCGGCCTGTCGCCGGTGCTATTGACCGATCAGGCCGAAGCGCACCGCCAGCACTTTAGCCAAAGCGGGCTGCCGGCCTATCCGGAGGCCATCATCGCTTGCGACGTGTTCAATCCGTTAGCCGTGATTGAGGCGATAAGCCGACGCGGGCAGAAACCGGCGGCGATTTTTTCCAACAGCGATCACCTGCAAGCCAGCACTGCGATTGTCGCCGACTATTTCAGACTGCCCGGCAAGAACTGGCATGTAACTTACCGCGCCAAGAACAAGGCTGAAATGCGCACCTACCTCAGCGAGCAAGGTATCGAAACGATACGGTACGCCGTAGCATCGGAATTGGAAAGCCTGGCGCAGGCCGCAGCCGAGGTAGGCTTCCCCTGCGTAGTCAAACCGCGCGAAGGCGTCGCCAGCCAGGAAGTCGGTTTGGCGCGCGATTACGCCGAACTCGCCGCCCACTGCCAATCGGTTTGGCAAACTCGGCCCGGCCAAGTCATGCTATTGGAAGAATACCTCGAAGGTCCCTTGTGTACCCTGGAAACATTGGGCGACGGCAAAGGATTGCAAGCCCTGGGCGGATTTCATGTTCGGCTGTCGGCACCGCCGCACTTCGTCGAACTGGAAGCCGACTGGAGCAGCGAGCTGGCAAAGCAGCAGGAGGTACTGAACCAGATCATTCGTTTCGGCGTCGGCTTCGGTGCCTGCCATACGGAATTCGTGTTGACCGCACAAGGACCGCGCCTGATCGAAATCAATTACCGCTGTATCGGCGACCGGCGCGATTTCCTGCTGGAGCAGACGCTGGGCATCCCGCTGTTCGAAACCGTGCTGCGGCTGCACCTGGGCGAACCGCTGTCGGCCTTGTCGTTGGCGCCGCGCGCAGCCGCGATACGCTATCTGACGCCTGTTATAGATGGCCAAATCATCACCGCCCCCACACCGTTCAGCCGTCGCGGCGGAACCGTCGACATCGGGCTTCGCGTCTTGCGCCAGGCCGGTGACACCATAGCGATCACGCATTCCAATAAGGATTACCTGGGCGTTTTAACCGGCGTCGGCTCGGATGCGGATACCGTGCATCAAGCCTTGGCGCAAGCCGGCGCAGGCTTGGCGTGGGAGATCCGTTGATGAGCGTACAGCACGGAGTCGCGGACAAAAACCAGCAGGACTATATCTGCCGGCGCGTCGTTGATGCGCTGTTGCGGGAAGATGTGCGGGAAACGGTAAGCCGGGGGAAAATTGTCGCTGCAGCCGACGCGCCATGGTCCGATCCGCCGGTGCGGCCCAGTCACTGGCTCGCCGTCGAGCATCTGGGCGACGGCTGCCTGTGGATTCCGGTCCGGCCTTGTACATTCATGCAGGAATGGGCTTTGTACGACCTTCCGCTGGTGTGGCAAAGCAGCAACGGCAATGATCGGTTGAACGACATATCCGCCATTCTCGTGCTGTTCCGGCAAGGACTGGACCAAGCTTCGGCCGCAGGCTTCACAGACTATGCCCGGGAATGCCTCACCGCCGTCGAGCACGGCATCTTGTGCGCACAAGAGCGGCAGCGATATTTTGCCGAAGTGCAGCATAGCAGCCAATATGCGCAGCTCAGCCCGCACTGGCAAGACCGGCAGTTGCACTACGAGCGGCTGGCCGCGTTTCTCGATCACCCTTTATATCCCACGGCGCGCGCCAAACTGGGTCTTTCACCCGACGATCTCGCCTTATACGCGCCGGAATTCCAACGCCCTTTTCAGTTGCGCTGGGTAGCGGTGGCCAAGGATATTCATTTCGGGCCGGAGGCTGCGGCAAGCCTGCAAGGACTCTGTCCCGGCTTTGCAGAAGTCGGCCTCGACGCCCGATTGAGCGACGAGCACATGCTGCTGCCGGTTCATCCGTTGTTTACACGCCGTATGCTGGATGCCCTGACGGAGGCGAACGGCTTGCAAGGCAAACTCCTGCTTGCGCCAAAACCCCATCTGGACGTTCTGCCCACCTTGTCGGTACGTACCCTGGCGGTGCAAGGCAGGCCGGGACTGCACATCAAATTGCCGATGGCCATCCGCACCTTGGGCGGCAAGAACATACGTACCATCAAGCCCGGCACCATCGCCGACGGCCATGCCGTGCAAAGCCTGCTGGGCCGTATAGCGGCGCAGGACGCGGACATCTCCGGCCGCTTGCTGCTGACCGATGAAAGCATTGGCGCCCATATCAACCACCTGCCCGAGCTGGGTTACATCCTGCGGCGTTATCCGGCGGGACTGGAGCGGGCTACGGTGGTGCCGGTGGCGGGCCTGCTCGCGGCAACGCCGCACGGCCTGCTGGTGGCAGAAGAACTGGCGCAGCGTTTTTTTGCCGGTCGGCTGGAGGATTTTCTCGACGCCTATCTGGAGGCGACTTTGCGCACTCACCTGGTTTTCTGGTTACGCTATGGCATCGCGCTGGAATCCAACCAGCAAAATTCCATGCTGGTGCTCGGCACCGGGACGCCGGCCTTGCGCTTGTTGCTGAAGGATAACGACGCGCCGCGCATCCATGGCGCCCGCCTCGCCGCCGGTTGGCCGACACTGGCGGCATTCGTGGACGGCTTGCAGGATCGCCGCATCGTAGTGGACGACGAATTGCCGCTGGCGCAGATGTTCACCACCATCACCTTGCAGCTCAATGTGGCCGTTCTGATCGAAGGATTGGCTGGCATCGGCCACTTGACCCGCCGGCAACTATACGGCTGTGTGCGCGACAAGATAGCGGCGCTGCTCACGGAACTGGCCGGGCAAGGGGAAGATACCGCTTTGGCGCGTCGCATCCTGCTGGAAGACGACCGGCAATACGTCAAATACCTGCTCACTGCGGCCAGCCTGAAACCCAAAGCCGCAACGGGCGCCGTCGACGTCAACAAATTCTACGGCAAAAGCGGGCCTAACTTTCTGAAGGAGAGCTTGTGACTATCGCCCAGCGCCGCATGGTGATGGTCGTCATGTTTTGCCACTTTATCGCAGCTTTCGCCGCCCTCGGCATGCCGCCATTCTTCGCGCTGATACTCAGCAAGTCGCTGCACAACAGCAACGCTTACCTGGTCGGCTGGTTTTACGTCGTCCCGACGTTTTTCACGGCGCTGTCCAGTCCCTGGTGGGGTCTGTTTGCCGACCGCATCGGCAAAAAAGTCTCACTGCTGCGTGCGCAATTGGGGCTGTCGGCAAGTTTCCTGTTGGCCGGCTACAGCAATAACACCACACTATTCTTTCTGGCCTTGGCTTTGCAGGGGATGCTGGGCGGCACCTTCGCCGCGTCCAATGCCTATCTGGCGACAATGTCCAGCGGTCCCGCCCTGGCCCGCAGTCTGACCCTGATGCAAGGCTCCGCGCGCGCCGCCCTGGTGGTCGCGCCCGCCGTGCTCGGGCTGTTCGCCGCCTCGGTTTCGCCGATAGAGCTTTACCGCTATCTGGCCCTGCTGCCGCTGGCCGCCGCCTTGCTGCTTTGGCTACTGCCCGAACCCGCGCAGACCGCACAACACGACGACTATCGGCCGAAAAATACCGTCGTCGGCCAACCATTGCTACCGGCAAACAACGTTTACCTGTTGCAATTTGCTTTCGTATTCGCCACCGTCGCCACCTTCCCCTACTTTATCCCTTACGCCCAAGGCCTGGGATCGGTTTCTGTCGAATTGGCCGGCCTGCTGTTCGGTCTGCCCAACCTGCTTTACCTGGTCACGGCCGGCGTCTTAACCTACCGTTTCGGGCAACGGGCGTCGCCGGCCGGGCTGGCAGGGATATTCCTGTTAATGGCCATCGCTCTGTTCGGCCAGGCCCAGACGCAAAGCCTGACAGGGTTGATTCTGTGGCGGATGCTGATGGGCTTGGCCATGACCGGCAGCTTTATTGTACTGCATGCGCTAATAGCTGCGCTGGTGCGCAAAGGCAATGCCGGACGCACCTTCGGCTGGCTGGAAAGCGGCTCGAAATGGGGCGCAGTAGCCGCCGGCCTGACCGCCGGAGCCCTAGTGGACAGGTTAGGCCCGCACGCACCTTTTTTACTCGGCGGCGGGATTATGACCGCCGCCGCCGCTTGGCTGGCAGTTTCAAGTTTTTACCGCCGTCGCACCGAAAATATCTGACTTCTGGAGACACATCATGGGACATCAAGCACTGCAAACTTTTTACCAAACCTGCTCGGCCGAGGATCAAGCCAGCCAGCGCAGCCTGGAGACCTTGCTCAGTTGCTATTGCCGGGAAGTCGCCGGACCGGCCGGACAAATCGGCATCGGCCCGCTGTTCGGCCAAGGCGATTGGCCTATGGCGTTACGCGCGGTATTGGGGCAAGGCGGAGGCAAAGCCATGCACATCCTGTTGCCGCACAGCGGGGAACGTCTGTTAATGGTGGTCGACCAGCCTTCGCCTACCGGCAATTACCGCTACCGTTCGCCTTTCTACCACAAATCGCCGGGGCGACCCTGGGCGCCCCTGGACTGGCACACCTTGGCCACGCTGCTGCTGCGCGATCTGGCCAGCCAAAACGATGTCCCGTTCAACGAGGAACTGCTGGAACAAATCCGCGACAGCGTCGCAGTGACCGGCGCGATTCTCGCCGTGCCGCAACCGGCAGAACCCAAAGAAGCCTTGGCCGCCTATCTGGATTCCGAGCAGTCGCTGGCGTTCGGCCACCCGTTCCACCCGGCCCCGAAGAGCCGGCAAGGGTTTTCGGCTGCGGATGTGCAACGCTACGCTCCGGAGTTGCGCGCCAGCTTCCCGCTGCATTATTTCGCGGTACGCCGCGAACACTGGCTCCAGGAGTCGCTGCTGCCGGAATCCGCCGACGCCCTGCTGGCCGCCCAAGCTCCCGCCGGCCTGCAAGCGGACGACGATTTCGCCCTGCTGCCGGCGCATCCCTGGCAAGCGCGCTACTTGCTGTCCCGACCGGCCGTGCGGACAGCCCTTGAACAAGACCGGCTACGCGACCTGGGTCCGCAGGGACCGGCCTATTTCGCCACGTCGTCGATACGCACCTTGTTCCACCCGGACAATCCCTATTTTTACAAATGTTCCCTGCATGTACGCATCACCAATTGCGTGCGCAAGAACGCCATTTACGAGCTGGAGGGGGCGCTGCAAGTCACCCGCATCATGCGGGCCATCGGGCCGCGCTTGGCCGCACAATTCCCTACCCTGCGGATACTGGAGGAACCCGCCTACGCGTCGGTACGACTGAGTGACGATGAAACCCCAGCCGAGCGGGAAGCGGCGGAAGGTTTCGGCCTGATCCTGCGCCAGGGACTGGATCCGATAGACACCGGCGCGGCAACGCCGCTGCTCGCCGGCGCACTGTTCGGCAATCATACGCGAGGCCAGGTGCGGCTGGCGGACATCATCGACAGGTTGGCGCGAAGGCAGGCCGCGCCGTGGGACGCGATAGCGGAAGACTGGTTCTCGGCCTATGTCGAACAATTGCTGCCCCCGGTGCTGCATTGCTTTTTCGACCACGGTATCGTCTTCGAACCGCACTTGCAGAACGTACTGATCGGCTTGACCGGTGACTGGCCCAGCCACGTCTGGCTGCGCGATTTCGAGGGCGTCAAGCTGGTAGCCGGACGATTCAACGCGGTTCCGCTAGCCGCCGTCGACGCAAGGGTGCGGCAAGCGCTGTTTTATAGCGAGGATCAGGGCTGGAACCGCATCGCCTACTGCCTGCTGGTCAACAATTTCTGTGAGGCCGTGGCGCAGTTGAGCGCCCTACGCCCGTCCCTGGAGCCGCGTCTGTGGCGTATCGTCGGCCACCAGTTGCGCCACTACTTGGTGCAGCACGGCAACCCGAACGCGACACGGCGCATCAATGCCCTGCTGTCCGGAGCGCCCTTCCCTGCCAAGGCCAACCTGATCAACCGTTTTTACAAACGTCCCGATCGCGATGCCACCTATCTGCCGTTGCCCAGCCCGTTGGCCTACCCGGGGGATGCGTGACATGAACCGACAATTAGCCCGCGTGGCGGAAGCCGCCCGGCGCGCCTGCACCGATGAGCCGCTGTGCGCCTATATCTACGACCTCGCGGCACTGGATCGGCATGCCGCCGATTTGGCCGCTACGCTGCCGGGCAACTGCGAACTTTTTTATGCGGTCAAGGCGAATTCCGACCTGCCGATTCTGCAAACCCTGGCGCCTCATGTGCGCGGTTTCGAGGTCGCATCCGGCGGCGAACTAGACTGGGTACGCAGCCATTTCCCGGACACGCCGGTGATTTTCGGCGGGCCCGGCAAGCTGGATACGGAACTGGCCTCCGCGTTGGAGCTAGGCGTGGAATTGCTGCACGCGGAAAGCCTGGACGAGTTGCGGCGACTCGCCTGGCTGGCCCGAAATATGAACCGGCATGCCGATGTGCTGTTGCGTATCAATCTGGCCCTGGACGGCGTACCGACCACCACCTTGACCATGGGCGGCCGGGCCACCCAGTTCGGCATCGATTCAGACCAACTGCCCGAATGCCTGGCATGGCTGGCGCGGCACCCGGAAGTCCGTTTACACGGTTTCCACTTCCACCTGATGTCCCACCAGTTGGATGCCGACGCCCATCTGGCCTTGCTTGCGCGTTACTTCCAGCAGGCGCGGCAATGGCGGGAGCATTTCGAGCTAGCCATTAACCACCTGAACGTGGGCGGCGGCATCGGTATCAATTATCGCGATCCCGACCGGCAATTCGACTGGCCGACGTTCAGCACCGGCTTGGCGGCATTGGTAAACAGCGAAAACATGCAGGACTGGCGCATCCGCTTCGAACCGGGCCGCTACCTGACGGCGGCCTGCGGCCATTACGTGATGCAGGTGCTGGATATCAAGCAATGCTTCGGCCGCCATTTCGCAGTCGGCCGCGGCGGCACCCACCATTTCCGCACGCCTTACGCCCAAGGGCACAGCCATCCGTTTTTCGTATTGCCGCAAGAGCACTGGCCCTATCCGTTTCCCCGGCCCGGCGTGGAACAGGCCGAAATCACCGTGGTAGGCCAGCTCTGCACGCCCAAGGACGTTTTAGCCACTGACGCGCCGGTGGAGCGGTTGCGGGTCGGCGACCTGTTGGTGTTTTCCTATGCCGGAGCCTACGCCTGGCATATCTCGCACCACGATTTTCTGCGTCACCCGCACCCGCAGCATATCTACCTATCGTCACAGGAGCCGGTTCATGCTGCAAACCAATAAACTGAAACAGTCCCTGCGTAACGGCAAGGCGGTATACGGGCTGCTGAATTCGGTACCGGCGTCGTTGCTGGTGGAAATGCTGGGTTACGCCGGATACGACTTCGTCATCCTGGATCTGGAACACGTGAATACCAATCCGGAAACCCTGGAAAACATGATCCGTGCCGCAGAATGCGCCGGGCTTACCGCCTTGGTGCGTGTGCCCGGCATGGATGCCGGTGCTATTCTGCGAGCTTTGGACAGCGGCGCGCAAGGCATCGTCGTCCCTCATGTGCAAAGCCGTGCCGAAGCAAAAGCCGCCGTCAGCGCCAGCTGCTATTACCCGCTGGGCCAACGCGGCATCAGTGGCGGCCGCACCACGGGCTTCGGCAGCCTGGATCTGCCGAGCTATTTCGAACGGGCCAACGCCGAGCTGCTAGTCGCGGTCATGATCGAAGACCGGGCCGGCGTGGAGAACATCGACGCGATCGTCTCCGTGCCGGGTATCGACCTGGTGCTGGAAGGAGCAATCGACCTGTCCCAATCTTACGGCGTGCCCGGCCAGGCCCAGCATCCGGACGTGCAGGCCGCCATCCTGACTATCACCGATGCCTGCCGTAAACACGGTGTGCCGTTCTGTGCCGTGCCGCGTCTGCCGGAACAAAAGGAATACTGGCTTCAGCGCGGCGTTCACGCCTTCCTGCTGGGCGATGACCGGGGCGTCGCTTTCCGGGCATTCAAGGCACACCTGCAAAGTTGGAAAACCCCTGCATCATCATGAGCGCAGCTGTTTCCAAAAAACTGTGGTTTAGCCATCTTTACCTGGGGATTGCGATTTCGCTTCCTTTATTGATTATCGCCGCCAGCGGCATTGTTCTGGGCTTTTACGACGACCTGCGCTATGCCGCACTGCCTTATCGCCTGGCAACCCCTGTTTACCAGCCACAGAATGCCTCCGCATTGGCCGATGCCATCCGGCGCCATTATCCCCGCCACCGCCTGGAGGTGCTGTTCCTGCCGACAGCTCCGGAGCACAGCGCAAGGGCCAGGCTGGCCGGGCCGGAACCGCTGCTGGTATTTGTCGATCCCGGCACAACCGCCATCCTGGAGGCAAAGGATGCCGCCGACTTGGACGGATTGGATTGGCTGCGGGAACTGCACCGCGGCAGCGTGTTGGGCTTGCCAGGGAAGATCGCCGCTAGCATGGCCGGCTTAGGAACGCTGTTCCTTTGGCTAATGGGGTTTTGGCTATGGTATAGACGCAGTGCGACGGCAAAACGGCAGCGGCGCCGGGCAAAGTTTTTCCCCGGATTAGTAACGATTCACCGGCAAACGGGGCTGCTGCTGGGCGGTCCCATTGCCGTTCTGGCCTTACTGGGGGCGCTGCTCAATTTTGCCGGGCCTTTGATGCAATGGCTGGACCCGCCGCCAGCGATTGTGACGCCAACTTCCACGCAGCAGCTAACGACGCTGCCATTACCCAGATTGATCGATGCAGCGGTTAATGGTTACCGCGACTCTCCGTTGGAGCGCATCTATTTTCCAGCCACCGCGAACCAGCCGTGGCGTTTTCGCTTCTTGGACGGAAGCTGGGGGTTCGTAGACGGGCAAAATGGAACTCTGCTTAAACTCAAAACACCATCCTCTCATTGGACCATGCTGCTATATCCCCTGCATAGCGGCAAATTGCCGGGCATATACGGCCATTGGCTGCTAGTCTTTTGCGGCTTCGTCCTGCTTTTTTTGATCAGCAGCGGCTTGCGTCATGGCTGGCGTATCATCAAGCCGCACCGCCGCTAGTTATGAACAAGAGGTTTGATCACGAGGTTGATATAGATATTGGAATCACCATTTATCAGCCGTTTGCTTTCCGCCCACGCCGGACCGCGCCCGGCGAGTTGCCGAAATAACGCTTGAACGCCTTGCTGAACGCCGGCACCGAATCGTATCCGCAACGCTCGGCCACCCGCTCCACGCTCATGCCCGGCTCCTTCAGCCAGCCCGCCGCAATCTGCAAGCGCCAGGAGCTAAGATACTCAATCGGCGAACTGCCGATTAAGGCGGCAAATTTCTCCGATAACACGGTTTTGGATAATCCCGCTTTGAAACACAGTTCGGCAACCGTCCAGGGTTGCCAGGGCTGCTGATGAATCAAGCCCAACACGGTTGCCAGCCGCCTGTCCTGCATGGCCGCAAACACCCCCTCCCCGACCAAATTCTCCTCAATGCAGTAACGGATCACCAGCACGAACAGGCTGTCGCATAACCGTTCCACCACCGAGTCGCTGCCAAAGCGCTGACCGGAAGCCTCGCTGATAACCAGCTCGATCAGCTTGGCCAGTATGTCGCCGGCTTGATTTTTCTTGATCACAATCTCGGCGGGCAACGCCTGCCACAACAACGATCGGGGCGTAGCCAGCTCGATTTCACCGCAGACAAATCCCGATTCGCCGCCCGCCCAACCGGTCAACTGGGTGTCGGCAGCGTCGCAGGGCAAATGCTCGGCGCTGTAGGACAAAAAGTGCTTCGGCGCATGCGGCAGGAACAAAATCAAATCGCCGCTTTCCAGCGCCAACGACGTTGTCCGGCTCGACGAATGCACCCAGCCTTGGCCCTTGCTGAGCAAATGAAACCAAACCGAAGTTTCGGAATTGTGATCCATCAACCAGCGTCCGCAAACGCCGCCGGAATAAACCAGTTTGGCGCGCAAGTTCAGCGCGTTGACCAGCGCAGTTAAAGCATCCACATCGATCTCCCGGACAATCGGACAACAATCCCGGAGTCACAGGCATGGGTTCGGCAAGCCGAATTGCTTAACCTATCCCCGTCGAAATTTTTCATTGCGGAGATAACGAAATGAACGTTTAGCTCAAGCCTTTGCATAGCAAAACCTATTGAGATTAACCGAAAAAACAGGAGATACAGTATGTCCCAATTCAACATTTATTCCATCCAGAATGCGCCGCTTGCTGCCCAACCGCTACTTGAAGGCGCACAGCAAAAATTCGGTTTTGTGCCGAATTTGCTGGGCGGCTTCGCCGAATCGCCGATAGTTTTACAAGCCTATCTCGATATTGGCTCATTGTTCGACAGGACCTCGCTAACCCCGGTCGAACAACAGGTCGTACTGCTTGCCGCCAGTGTCGAAAACCATTGCATTTACTGCGTAGCCGTCCATTCAATGCTTGCCAAACATAAGGCCAAGGCCGATGCCGCTATCGTGAATGCATTGCGTGAGCAACAGCCGTTGCCGGACAAAAAACTGGATGCCTTGGCAACCTTCACACGAGCCGTGGTCAAGCAGCGCGGTGTGGTAACCGGCACAACCTTGGATAACTTTATCGGCGCAGGGTACAGCCGGTCGCAGGTTCTGGAAGTAGTGCTGGGCGTAACGATGAAAACCCTCAGCAACTACGCCAATCATATCATTCATGCGCCGCTGGACAGTCAATTCCAGGCCGAGGCATGGAATGCACCTGCCCAGTGCAACAAGCAGTGCGCTTGAACTTTATATACACCACCACACAACTTAAATCATTAGGAGAAACACCATGCCACTCGTACAAATCAAAGGCATCAGCGGTTATTTATCGCTACAACAAAAACAGGAAATCATCAGCAAGGTCACCGATGCGATCGTCTCGGCAATTGCTCCTGCATTGCTCTACCTCCTGCATCCATGCAAGTCGTCGGTAGAAGGCGAAGGCTTAAGGCCGATCACCTGGGTTCTGATCGAGGATGTCGCTTCGGGCCAATGGGGCGTCGGCGGACAAGCCGTCACCACCGATGCTATTCGCGCGATGAGTCAGGCGTAAGAGTAATTGACTCGTAATAACTTGAGCGTTTGTAGGTGCGGATTTATCCGCGCCTACAGCACCGCATAACCAAAACAGACAGGAAACTTATCATGAATCTACTTAAATCGATATTTATCAGCAATTACATGATGCTGGTGATGGTTATTGCCGGTTATGCCGGATGGATGCTGTACCAAGGCGGGAACCCAATCGCCTGGAGCGGCGCAATGCTGACTGCCGGACCACTGTTGACGGTGATTACCCGGCTGATGCTGTTCAAAAACGTGGCGCGCACCAGTGCCCATTTTCCATTGATTAATTTCCTGGGTGCAGTCGGCGTCGGCCTTGCCGTTTGGGCCTGGTACGGACAAGACGCCAGCGCTGCTGCCCCGGCATTGGCGCTGGCCGGATGGTTCGGTTTTTTGCTGTATGCCTACTGGTTTTCAACCTATGGCGGACGCCAACCCAGCGCAAAACTCAAGATCGGCTCCACCTTGCCCAGCTTTACTGTCAGGAACGCCCACGGTGCCCTCGTAACCTCGGCGCAGTTAGCCGACAAACCGGCCATCCTGATCTTCTTTCGCGGCAACTGGTGCCCCCTGTGCATGGCCCAGATCAAGGAACTGGTAAGCCGGTATAAAGACATCAGCGCTCTCGGCGTCCGGGTTGCGCTGATCTCCCCGCAACCGCACAGCAACACCGAAACCTTGGCGAAAAAGTTCGGCGTGGATTTCGATCTCATCACCGACGAGGGCAACGCCGCAGCCCGCGCACTGGGCATAGCGCAAGCTCACGGCCTGCCGATGGGCATGCAAATGATGGGCTACGACAGCGAAACCGTACTGCCGACAGTCGTCATTACCGGCAAGGACGGCAAGGTCATCTGGACGCATGAGACAGACAACTACCGTATTCGCCCTGAGCCGGACGTTTACCTGGAGGTGTTGCGCCGCCATAAGGTAGTTCCCGAGGCGGCCTGACTCATATACGTTCAGAAGCTTGATTATGAAGGCAACTAAAAACGGTTGACTGGAAAACTTGTGAGGCAGTTATTTACGATGCTTGCTTGTGCGCGATGCGTATGGAATCAAGGGATTTTGTAGGTGTACTTTAAAGTTGCCTAGACGGGTTTCTATCAATAGTTCAACATTTGTAGTATCTTGCCTAACGGATTGCAGGAGTTGCGTTGTGCACCTGTGATTGAAATTTAATACTCGATGTTCAAGTTTTTAAGCTTAGAAATACAGCCGGAAAACGGGTAAGCTAATCAGTGTAAACTGCCACGTATTTCAACACCATGTTGATGTACGAGCCGGCACACTTTATAAAATCGTTTGTCACTGATTTAGATGCAGCCCTGGGAAAGCTAAAGTCCAATGCCAGGCTGACGCACCTACAAAAGACTTGGCTAGGATTTTGTTTAACGGGGATGTTACTGACC
>NZ_JAWPOH010000057.1:0-20504 GCF_037671525.1 Methylobacter svalbardensis | reverse complement strand
TTTCAAGACGTATATGCAAGATGCCAGTAAAGTTTTGTGTGTCATGAAGAAAATGCGTGAAGATTTCGCAATCCCTGCGTGAATTTTACTGTAGTGGCTTGGAAATTATTTACCTGAGAAACTATAGGTTTCTTTTTTACTGCCATTGGTTTAATCCTCATTTTGCAGGAACAACAGTTTGTCGATTTTGGCCGCCGTGCTGTTGTTGCCTAATTGCTGGATGTATTCTTGCTTTTATAAACTGCATAGGATGGTAACTAATAGGTACATCCCTTATGCTGAACACTGAAGGCTAAAACAGGTCATCTTAAGTTATTGTTTCATATAGAATGGCGTTCATGTTATGAACACCTGTTCACTATACGGCATGAATTGTTCAGCATAAGGCATGAAGCGTTCATATAATGAACAAGCAAATCAATTTTAAACTGACCATTTTCGCCATTCATCAGATGGTTTTTGGTCGTTATAGTCACGGAAGGTAAGTCGCCACTTTCTTGCCAATTGCTTGTTAAAATGACCCTCAAGCATTAACTTTATGAAGCCGTGAGATTCTAACTCCCTAAGTGCTTCGTGCGCTTTGCCTCGACTACAGCCTACCCGATTCTGAGCCTCGGTAACGCTGTAGGCTATGGGCTCATACATCCGCCAATGGGTTTGCATCAGGATCAGCAATTTAACCGCATTGCCGCTCAGTTTCTCATAAGCGGCAGAGCGGATCATTTCAACATCTTGGGCGATGTATTGCCTTTTTCTTAGCGCCTTTGCCATCTTAGCCGCCTGAATCCGATCATAACCTTTTGAAAACTTACCACGACTAGACCTGCGCCAATAATGCGTAACAGGCGGAACGATGCCTGCCTTTGCCGGTGTCGACGGTCGTCCAGTAAGTGTCTATTTTATGCCCAAGGTCGCGTAGTTCTTGAATACGTGCCGCCGGATGGAATATATCCAGCTCTTGCCGGGCTTGCAGCGTGGTAATGGTCGCAGTTTGCAGCCAGGCAAGAAGTACCGCCCGTTGGTGGTTGCTATCGGTTGAAAATTCATGTTCGGTCATCGGATTATCTCCAAAGCCGGGTATGCAACCGCACCATCAATGAGTAAAATACTCTTGCGGATTGATGAAACGGATTGCATGAAGCCCCGACTTTATTAAATTAAAGCTCGGGGTTTTTTGTGTCTGCTGTTTGGAACGCTCGGTTTTGTGTCGACGGTAGATAAAGACCTCTAACCGGTTCAGCCAAGGCAAAAACAGCCTGCTTCACTTCTTGGTAAGTGACCTTATGATCTAACCCCGCCATAACGCACCGCTGGACAATATCCCCGGCAATCACATTGGCCGCGGTAACTTGAGCCCTTAATCTTGGCGGCAAGTCTGGCCGCTGTCCTGCATCTAAGCAAAACGCCTTGTTGATGAGCTTATTAAAATTCATGTGTAAGAAGCTTTCTTTAACTTGGCTCCCGTTTTGGTGTGCCCTGTCAGATAAGGATTTTACGTTGTCGTGCAGCTCATGATAAAAAGGCAAGTAGTCCTCGGTGGTCTGTTTATGCTTTCTGAATCTTGAAAAGGCTTTGACCAGCTCAACTTTAAGGGGCTTTGTGCGTTTGGTGTTGCGGGTCAGCGTCAGTAAAAAATATGACTGATCTTCATTGAGAAATGCAATACGCTGCTTTTGGTTCCCGCCGTTCGTTTCTAAGGTTCGCGTTTCAAACGCGACCCTTCCGAACTCTCCAAACTCCAACTTGTTATCATCAATGAGTGCGAGTGCATTTTTGTGCTGAATACCTAATCTATCGGCGATTGCCAAACTATCAACTCGCGGCTCGTGCTTTTTCTCGATTAGGCTTATGACATTGTTCATGCAGCACCACCCAATTGACCGATCAAAGCGCGGATGTCCTCAACTTTCCAGGCGGTCGTTCTTTCGCCCAGCTTTACAGGTTTGGGGTACTTTCCAGATTTAACACCATTCAAGAATGATGTACGGCCTATGGGGATTAATGCGGGAATAGGCGGGGTTGCTTTCGGGTCGCCGATTACGTGCCATAACCTGAGATAACCCGTTTCAGGCAGTTGGTGGGCTTGAGGCGGTTTTAAATAATCAAGATTGAGTGGCGTTGCTTGCGCAAGTTTTGGCATTGATACGTCCTATATTTTGCATATTCACAAAATATTGCCAGTGCCACAAAAAGTATCGGCTAAGTAAAAACAGGGGGTAAGATGTCATATTAAGGTTTATTTGAGTGCAACTAGGTTTAACAAGATGTATATGTCTTGACTGGCTAGCGTCTCATGCAACAAAATAGAACTGTTTTACAAATCCGATGTTTTCATTTAAAAGATATTTTTGTGACGACAAAAGTTGTAAATATGTAAGATTAAAATTCATCCCCTAAATAATCTCTACTTCCTACGGTGTCTGATTGTTTAGGGGTTTTTTTTATGCGCTAATGTTCAACGCAAGGCCATAATATACCAAGTGTCTCAATAAAATAGTGTCAATAGTGTCGTAACGTAAATTTTTTTATGCGATGAGAAATGGGTTATTTTTTCCGTCTATCCCCGTCTATCCCCGTCTATCTCCCGTCTATCCCCGTCTATCTCCCGTCTATCCCCGTCTATCCCCGTCTATCTCCCGTATATCCCCGTATATTCCGGTATATTTCTAAAAAATGCACATTAAATATTTATGTGTTTCCGGTTTTTTCGACAAAATCATCCGCAATCGCTGCCGGTTTTACCCGATCCTCTTAAACGGTATAACCTGAGCTTATTTCCACTTGTGCAGTAAAACGACATTTGAAGTGTCGGCGTTGACCAGTAGATTAAGCCGATCACCTAACACGCGCCATGCGTTAAGCTGCTCCACTTCTAATTTCTGCCGTTGATAAATCCGTTTAACTTTATTTTCTTCGGTATGATTGAGGCACTTTTCAATGACATCAGGAGCAACACCTAAATCACCCATCATTGTTGCACCAGTGCGCCGTAGGTCGTGCGGCGTCCATTTTCCCCCCGTCAGAACCAAGGCTTGATTATCCTGGGAGCGATTACTAAGGATATTTTCAGATTGACGACCACGAATCTGTATAGTGATTGATTTCTCACATACGTTATTTGAGTTATCACGATTCGGGAAAATCCAAGTATCGTTGCTGGCAACATGAGTTAAAGTTTTAAATTGCTGAAGGGCGAAGTCTGATAAATAAATGGTGTGAGCCTTACCGTTTTTGCTGTTGGCTGCCGGAATAGTCCAAGTATTCAACTCAAAATTAATTTCTGAAAACTTAGCTTTAGATAGCTCACCAATCCGACACATCGTTGATAATGCGATCCAAACGGCGCACTCAGTAGATTTCAATAAATTAGCATCAGGTAATTGACGCGCTAATGCTCTAATCTCTAGTTCGGTTAAGGTGCGGTCGCGCTCGGTGGGCTTAGTGGTCATCTTTGCCACGCTAAGACTGGCTGTTGGATCAAACTCAATAACATCCCGACTAACAGCAAATCTGAACATCTGCCGCATCAATTTTAAGAGATTCCTGGCTAAGTGATTTACGCCGCGTATTTTCAATTTATCAATAACTAAACCAATGTGCCCTTTCCTCACATCCTCAACGAACAAATCACCCAAGACCGGCAACACATCCTTGTTGAACATCCTGACGATTTCAGCACGGTCTTTACGGTTAATTAAATCAATATCACACCAGCGGATAAACAAATCATTGACCGTTACACGCGCTTTAATTTTAGTTATTGCCTCTTGTTCATCAAGTTGTTGTTGTCGATTACGCTCTTTTTCAAGAGCTTTTTCGAGCTTAGGGTCAACTCCAGTTTTAAGGAGTGCTTTTAAAGTGTCTCGCTCAGTTCGTGCTTCTGGAAGCGCCTTTGCTTTCAAATCCGCCCACTTTAATTTCCCCTCAAACCGATAAGCAAGCCTAAAAGATATGCCGCCGCCATTAGCTGCCGGTCTTATTCGCACAAATAAGCCACCACCATCTTTAATTAATTGTTCTGATTCTGTCGCTTTAAAGTGCAAAAAAGACAACGGTTTTATTATATTGATAGCCATTATTCGCTCGCTTAAACATCTCCTTGTTCTTTTGACAAGGGGTAGTTCGATCAAATATCAAAGGGTTACCCTGCAATCTGTGGGATAACGTATGGGATAACTTTTTAACTGAATTTCAGTGAATTTCATTGTACATCGCTGAATACTAATATCCAATAAGACAATGAATTTAAAAGACAATAATTGATTATTTGAATCGCGTTGAATCTTAAAAAACGTTAATTTACCGTTCTGGGGGACAAGGGATAGTAGGTTCAAATCCTATCGTCCCGACCAATGAAATCAAAGAGTTACAAAATGTCAATTTTTTGAAAAAAGGGCTCAAGGTCATTTACCAATCGATTACCGTTACCGAAGCCAAGCAGGAACTGGAAGCCTTTGCCCGGCAATGGGATAAACAGTATCCCAGCATCTTGGCGTAGGCATTGGCTAAACCTGATCGCCTTCTTCGACTATCCTGATGAGATTCGGAAAGTCATCTACACTACCAACGCCATTGAGTCGTTGAATAGCACGATTCGTAAAGCCACCGAGCGTCACAAGCTGTTTCCTACGGATCAATCGGCCATGAAAGCGGTGTATTTAGCTATAGAACAGGCCGCCAGGAAATGGTCGATGCCGATCCGTGACTGGAAGCCCGCTCTGAATCGGTTTATGATTCTCTACGAGGATCGATTTCCAGAGATTTTTTAACGGCGGTTACACGGAAACTTTTACACCCCCGATCATTTAACTATGCCTTATATATTTCTCAGCATTGTTTTGTTTCTTACTGGCTGCGCTCTGCAAAAACAGAAGCAAACACCCGCCATTTTAGCTGCCGCCAATGTCACCCCCTCGTTTGTTATTCCTAACGTTAGAGAGCGAATGCTATACCTTGCTCGCCAGGAATGGGAATTGTTCGGTCGGCCCGAAGTCAATTATGATATTGAGCCGCCGGCGCTAACTTATCCGAATGTAGCAACCCATGCTAATGAAACGCTACCACCTTTTTTTAGCCGGATATTCATGTATTGGTATACTGCGACAGACTTACCGATAATCGGGTATGAAGGAGAAATCAGACCCTGGTCTGGCGCTTTTATTGTCTGGCTAGCCCGGAGTGCAGGGGTGTCTGAAAGCGATTTGCCTTCTACCGTTTTGCATTGGGATTATATTCAACATGTAATGGCAGCTGATTCCGAAAACAGCTTTGTAAGCCATGCCATCAACGCCTATTCCCCCAAGCCCGGAGACATTATTTGCGCACCGCGAGGTGAAGCTTTTATCCAGTCAATTCACAACTATAACGATCTAAGGCGTGGGGCTTACCACTGTGATTTAGTGGTTGCACAGCGGCCTGGCGAACTTGATGTGATAGGAGGCAATGTCCTGGATGCGGTCAGTTTAGCTCATATCAATCTGGATGGAACGGGAAAGGTGCTACCCACAAAAGCCAGACCATGGTCGTTGGCGATAGAACAGCGAAATTAAAATATACGGGAAATCCACAAAGCAGACATTAGCCATTATCCAATACTGGGATGACTTAGAAGCTCTAGCCGACCCCCTAGGCATAGCTATCTACACAAGTTGTCATACCGGACGGGGCATCCTCGTTCCCACGCTACCGAGATGGTGAAAGACTTGTTCTTAGCATCAATCGACTCAATAACCACGAAGAACACGGAGAGCACGAAGTTTTTAATACTTTGATGAATAGGGTTATTTTCTCCGCGTCCTTCGTGTTCTCTGTGGTAATTAATTTTTTCAGCACGATTTGGATAATACTTTTCTAGTCTCTGGAGCATGAGACTCCCCGTCCTGCTTAGCGTTTTATGTTGTATAGGTAGCTATGCTCCCTTATGTGTAATGCGCAGATGGTCGCCGACTGAGAGGTGTAATTTCATTGGGTTACAAGTAAGGGAAGCCGCAATTACTAAAATCCCCATCATAATGATGATTTACTGCAAAAACTGAGACTCAGCGATGAAGACAAGGTGAATTTTCATTAGTTTGTCATAGGGGCAGGTAACAAGGCTAACGCCCAACTCACTTACAAAACCCATCCGTGGCTGTGACAATAGACGTCCATGTCAATTGCCCTCGTACTCTCCCAGCATTAGTTAGCGCCGATCGCGTCCGCCGCCAAAATGACCACCTTTGCCACCGCCACGACTTCCGCCCCAGCCTTGCCGACCACCACCAGGATGTCCACCTCTGCCAAAGCCACGTCTTCCACCCAAGCCAAAACCGCGGTCGCCATGGATGCGCCCATGACCACCCCTATAATAACCGCCGCCCCAGCCGAAACTTCTGTAAGGCCGGTATCTGTAGTAGCTATATGGCAAATACCCGTAAGGCTGGTAGCCATAATTAAAGTCGTAATAAGGACCATATCCGGAATAACCTACCGAATAACTATTCGGATGAGGATAAACGACACAGCCTTGTAACATAAGTACAAGTCCAAAAACGGCGGTCAGTAATATCAATCGTTTCATATCAACCTCTCCCTGAACAATTTAATCATTCTGTATTCTGTGTTTGGATTGGCAATAATGTCAATAATCCTTTATAAGCTAGACAAGACAAAACTTTTTCCATTCGACACGAAACAACGCTTATCCCGAACCAGTAGCGCATAACCCGCACCGTCCTTGTATTGCTCCTTTGCCCTCCCAGATTGCTCAATCTACTGACCGCCCAAGGGATAAACAAAGCTATCCATGGCTGAACAACATATGCCCTCGTGAGTGTTGCCCCCGACTCCCGTAGCAGCACAGCTAATTCTGTATCCGGACAAAAGCTCAGCGTCATGGCTCAGTTGTGTGCCTGTGGACATATCATGGGTAACAAAGTTGATTCATGCGTTATTCAGCGATCGTCAGTTACTCTTACTTAACATTTTTTACATAGGGAATACGGTAATGGCATTAATAACAAGAAGAATTATGCTCTGCGGGTTGATACTGTTAGTCAGCGCTTGCGTGTATTATCCACATCCTTTTTATGGCGGAGGCCACGGTGACGGCCATTATCGTGATGGCGGTGGACATAGACATCACGGCGGAGGCCATCGTGAGCGATCGCATCATTAAGCCAACGCAACAACTTCCTGCGGCATAGTTGCTGATGCGCCAGTCAAAAACCGACAGGCATAAAAAAACCGGCAGCCCTTTTGGGCTCTGCCGGTCTTTGAAATTTGGTGGAGGCGGGGGGAATTGAACCCCCGTCCGCAAGTACTCCGCCACAAGGTCTACATGCTTATCCCGCTCTTTGATTTAGCTAATGACTACCCGTCGGGCCAAGAAAATCATCAGCGATTCCGTAAGGTTTTAGCGCATCCATACCGGACAGACTTCAGCGCGATCTTATGTAGATGACCTCTGAGCGCCTCTCATACCTAAAAGGTACTAAAAACTCCACCCGCATAAGCACAGATGGTCAAAGGAATGGTGCTGTGTTTAAGCAGCTAAAGCCATTGAGTAGTTTTCGTCATTTGCGAATACTTTAGTTTCAGTAGATTTTACGAGGTGTACTGTCCTCGGCATGCACTTAAGGTTTTGCTACCCACGTCGAAGCCATGTCGCCCCCCGTGATATGTATTCTAAATTAATTGGATAAAAATTGTACAATTATTTTTTTGACCCGTATTTATCCGGCTTTCAGACTACATAGCTGGCAACCCTCGTCGTTATGCCTAAGTGTCTGCACGATAGGCTCGGCTCGTCATCCCGGCAATGACGGCGAAAAGACACCGGCGTCAATCGATAAGCATCCGGGCTAAAGGACTGTTGCTGTCTATTGACGGTTGCCGGTCGACATCACTGCAAAGTTCAATCATCCCGGCTAGCTGCTTGGTCTGCTCGGCATGTTGGTTACCGACATTTTCTATTGCCAGCAACACTTCGCCATCTATCATGTTGATTGCATTGCTCAAGCCTTTGCTTAGCCCTCTTAAGGCGCTTTTTTCCAACGACGGTTTTAATTTTTTCAGGATGAAAAACGGCGTCAGCCAGGTAATGGCGATTAACAAGCTGCTATGTACCGCAAAATCCACACCCAAATAATCTACATTGGTCATGTTGCTGGTGTAATAGCCGATAAAAACCTGATAGCCGACCCAGCAAATGGCCGCAAGCGGCAGGATGATTTCACATAAGCGCATCAGCTTTAAAAAGGCGCGATGTAATGCGTTACCGGGATTTGCCAATGCTTGTCTGGCGGCCAGCTCGCTTTGTGTCTGGATGATTTTTGGGGCTTTTTCGCGTAGCGCAGACAACTGCTTTTTAAGCGGACTCACCGGAATGCCCAGCTGGTCGGCATTGATGACAAATTCATCCAGCGCGTCGTCAAAACGAGCTTCAGCCCAGTCGTCCCATATGCTGAGTTTAGCGCCGGTTGTGGCATATTTGGCAGTCGCCGGATGGCTTAATAAATCGGCCGCGTGATCGGCATAGTGCCGCGCCAACTGCTGGATAGGCCATGCAAACCCCTGTTGCAATATCTGGGCTGTGCGTTGCCATTGATCCTGCCACAGCGTCGGCAATTGTTGAAAAGCCGACCCGGAACCCAGTAACCCGCCGGTACTTTGCAGTTTTTGCTTTAACTCGTCTTTTTTAACCTGAGAACTTCTTTGTTCCAGTTGCGCAACGATATGCTCGGTCGCCAGCGAGCGAATGGTCGATTCCAATACGGCAAACTCGTCGGCTTGCAGGCCTTCGCCGCAGGCGGTCTTGAAGATAATCGGCTCGGCAAAGCCCGCTTTATGCAGTTGCTGTTTAAAATCTTCATACTGCTCGGTCTGGCCTCTGTCCCATTGGTTCAAGACAAACAACCAGGCATGTCTACCGCCTTCTGCAAGCAGCAAACGCCAGGCTTTTTCATCCCGATAACGTTCGGGACTGACCACATAGATCAGCACATCGATATGCGGCAACCATTCCAACACCTGATGTTTGTTGCTTTGCTCGGTACTGTCGAAATCGGGCATATCGATCCAGATGACATTTTTCCTGGATTCATCATCATGCTCAGCGATTTTGATCTGCGCCAGCGGCAGTTGTTCTGGCAAATGCTTTATCGCGACGCTATGGTGATGATAGAGCGTCACTTCCCGCGAAGTGGGGCGCTCTACTCCGGCTTTGGCGATGGCTTTGCCTGCCAGACGGTTAAGCAATGAACTTTTGCCCACGCCGGTACCGCCCATAAATGCCACAATTAGCGGCCTGGAGCCGTTATGGTTAAATAGCGTATCGGGCGTTCTGGCATCGACATCGTTTAACTGCTGCGCGGCATCGCTATTGATCCAGCCGGCCGTCAGCGCCTGCTCAGCCCAGCGTTTTGTTGTTTTTACCAAACTAGAGTAATCGTAAGCCATGGCGCTTTTCTGTGAGTTGAAGCTCTGCCGCACGCAGCTGGTCAGGAGATATATTAAAATGAGTCGTCATCGATAATTGCTCAGGCAACTGCAAGAGTTTATGGCGCAGACTATCGATAAATAATGCCTGTTTGACGGCATTGAATTGGTTTTGTTTTAACTCGGCTTCCACTTTGTGCATATAGCTGCCGACTGCGCTTTCAGCCAACAACGAAGTCAGTGCCAGCATTGCCGGAGCGATGACTAAATCATGCAGCCCTATGCCGCCCATTTGCAAGGTCAACGCAATCACGGCGGCATCGGCAGTCGCTCGGGTGGCCCGCAAACCGTTTAACACCACAGGCTGTTCTTGCAGTTTGTCATACAAACGATGCGCGGCGCTTTCCACGTCTTGCTGAAACGACAGATGATAAATTTTTGCCGCCTGAGAAAAATCCTGTAACGCATCCTGTCGCTGACTGCGTAACACGCTGTTTAGTTGCCGCCACCACTGGCCCTGATGACCTTGCACGGCCTTATCCAGCAGTTTGTCCGCCAGTTGAATCAGCGTGTGCTCGGCTATTTGATTTAACAAGTCTATTTCGTAACTGCTGTCTGACATATGCAGTCTTTTGCGTCCCAGTTTCATGATCTGTCTGACCGGCCAAGTCAAAATCTGACGAGTACCGGCCAGAATACGGGCTAATCCGGGTATTTCCATTAAATTCAGCAATTCCGTCATCGCCAGCTGAAAGGTTTCATAATGATGCGGATGATTCAGGTAATCGCGCTGATAATTTTCCATAGCCTGCTTGATCATAAGGTCGACTAATTCAGCCCAATCATTTAAGGCCTGATGTTCGGCAAAAACCGGTTCCAGCCAGGTTTGCCAGTGTCGTTTCAATAACTCTTGTTCAAAACGCGCCTGTTTTGTAAGGCTTACTTTATTCGCCAGTTGCTTAAGCAGCTGTTGCCTGGACTCCGGCCACACAGGCAATCCCTCCGGCTTTTGATAATACAGCGAAACGACATCAGGAAATTCGTCGGTTCTGGCATGCCGCCACTTTTCTTTTAATGACTGGATAATGATCGACTCTGAACCTTCAACCAGTTTATTCAGGCAAATAATGGTCGGTTGATGCAGCACTTCAACAGCGGCCATGATGTCCCAAACCGATTGATCGGCATATTTTTCCTTGCTGACCACCAGAATAACCATATCCGCCAAGGCAATCGCCCTGATGACGCCTTCACGGTAAGTGGCTGAATCTATCGAATCGAAATCGGGCGTATCCCATAAAACGCCATGCGGCAGAAGCTTTGAATCGGTGGTGGTGTTTTCGGTTAGCGAATAGCAATCGTGCCGGTCTTTGCTTAGCTGCGTTTGTTGCAATTGTTGAAATCGACCGAAGTAACGTTGCAGGCCGGTACATTCAGCAAGACTTACTCCGCTGCAAAAACCCTGCGGATGTATGGTGTAACCCGCCAATGGACTGACTCCGGCAGCATGACTGTCTAATAACACGTTGACCAGTGAGCTTTTTCCGGCCTGAGTCGGCCCCACTACCGCCATGTGCAACAACGGCTCCGGAGACGCATCAATCAGCTGCCCCTTGCGTATGAAGGCTTCCGCCAAGATAAGCTGATCGATCCGCTGTTGATAGCTTGTTTTAACAGACTCATTGCCCTGTTGAGCTAAAACCGCCTGGTAACGTTGTTTTAATAATTGGATAAATTCCAGCATGAAAAGCTAGCTCAGGATTATAATGACTGACTATTTTACTTTGTTTGGCGATCCGGCGTTATATAATCACAATCCATGTAAATAGCATGATATGCGTCCCTACATTAAACCTGAGGTTATTTTTATGAAGAAAATACATGTTCTTCTGCTCATTCTCTGCTGCACTTCTTTAATTGCCTGCAGCAAGGGGCAACAAATTAACGGTCATAATATCCGCACTGCCTATAGATCAGTAAAGGCATTAAAGAACCGTTTATCTCCCGATGCTCGTATTGAATTTGAAGTCTCTTTCTGGACGCTTCGCGATTCGATTAAAGAAGAAAAGGAATTTCTTAACACGGTTGACGGTAAAAAACCCGAAGAAATCATCGCATTGGGCAAAGAACTTTATCAACAACGGAAAAATGCCGGCATAGCAGGCTATGAAAAGTACGACAATTGGGATGATATGATAGCCAAATTCAGCAAGGAAAGAATTGATCAAGATAGCCCTAAAGATAAAAACAAAGCTGACCCTAAAGACAAAGCCAACGAAGTTTTGTACAAACTCTAGGATCACCGACTGGGCAAGGCTTTTTGATTGGTTAGCGCCGCAACAAATTGACTTGCCTCAGCGATCGTCAGCTCCATCGCATGGATAAGCTGTGAAATATCAATGCCGATTTCAATAAATTCATGCCTTAATGCCGCGATAGCCTGAGCATTAAGGTTATGTTTCAAAAATAACACCTGATCTTTAAATGCCGCCAGTACCGGCTGGATTTTAGCTTCCGCCCTTTGCATAGACCTGATCAACCGGGCATAGTTTTGTCTGGCCACCTTCAACTGCTGCTTGCTGTGGGCACGCAAGTTCCGATTAGTATATTCGCTGAGTTCGTGTTCCCATTCGACAAACAGCGCTTCGCTAACCTGTTCAATCGCTTTGATTCTACCGCTAACCGCATCGGATTTAGCACAACAAAACTGATATTGCCTGTTGAGCAGGTTATATTTATGATCCAGTGTGGTTTCATTGACGCAGACCAAGGTCTTAAACCGTTCCAGCGCATCTTCAAACTCATCTCGGGTTTCCTGCAAGCCCACGCAAGCCTGTTCAACATGAGCAACAACCATATCGCGCTTATGCTCGCCAATGGATTCTCTGGCGCTGTAATAAACGGTGCGGATTTTTTTGGAGAGAAACCCGCTGATTAAATTTAACGATTTTTTTGCCAAATCGTTGGCTGGCGGTTTGTTATAATCGGCCATTAGAACCTTTATGTGTGTTTATTTCTTGTGGAGCCAATGCGCATTCAACACGCCCCTACAGCTTATACTCGAACCGGTGGCTGGTTTTGCCATCGGGCGCATCCTCCAGAATCACGCCTATGGCTTTCAAGTCATCACGAATCTTATCGGCCAAAGCCCAATCCTTGGCTTTTTTTGCAGCAATGCGCGCCTGTTTTTGTTGTTCAATATATTGACTCACATCGTCAACACTAAGTTTTCCAGCCTGAGCGGACATAGATAAGCCAGTTAAAGCTATTGTCACGTCCTCTTTCCATTTATCATGCTGCAAAATACCTAACAGACCGCCTAAAAACTTAAGGCTAAACGCCAACTCCGCAGTTTTTTTCGGATTGTTGTTTTTGGCTTTATTGAGTTCTCTGGCAAGATCGAATAATACGGATAAAGCGACCGGCGTATTGAAGTCATCATCCATGGCTTTTTTAAAACGGGTTTCATAGTCGGCAGACACCGGAGCATCTAATACCGTTACTCCTCGTAATGCAGTATACAGGCGATCTAACCCGGCATCGGCATCGTTTAACTGCTCGTCAGAATAATTCAACGGACTGCGGTAGTGGCTGGATAAAATAAAAAACCGGATGATTTCAGGATGGTAGCGTTTCAACACCTCGCGCACGGTAAAGAAATTACCCAGTGATTTGGACATTTTCTCATCATCGACACGCACGAAGCCGTTGTGCATCCACACATTGACAAATTTCTCGCCGGTCGCGCCTTCCGACTGCGCAATCTCATTTTCATGATGCGGAAACTGCAAATCCATGCCGCCGCCATGAATGTCGAAATGATTCCCCAGGCAACAGGTAGACATCGCCGAACACTCGATATGCCAACCGGGACGGCCCAAGCCCCACGGCGAATCCCAGGCTGGCTCATTGGCCTTGGCCATCTTCCACAACACAAAATCCATCGGATTGCGCTTGGCCAGATCTACATCAACCCGCTCGCCGGCTTGTAAGTCATCAAGGTTTTTGCCCGATAACCGGCCGTAATTCTTGAACTGGGTCACCGCATAAAACACGTCGCCATTGCTGCCGACATAAGCAAGGTCTTTGTCCACCAGGGTTTTAATCATCGCAATAATGGCATCGATGGATTGCGTTGCCCTCGGCTCAAGGTCGGGCGGCAAAACGGCCAGCGCCCTCTCGTCCTCGTGCATCGCGTCGATAAACCGCTCGGTCAGCTTGCCGTAGTCTTCGCCGTTTTCGATGGCGCGCTGAATGATTTTGTCGTCAATATCGGTAATGTTGCGCACATAGGTCAGCTCGTAACCCTGATAGCGGAAATAACGCGCCACCGTATCGAACACCACCATGACCCGCGCATGACCGATATGACAGTAATCATAAACCGTCATGCCGCAGACATACATGCCGACTTTGCCCGCTACACGCGGCTGGAACGGTTCTTTTTTTCGGGTCAGGGTGTTATATATTTTCAACATGTTAATTAAATTATTCAGTTAAGTCCGTTTGCCAGTAAACAGGGCCGATCAGTCGAGGCCGGTTAAACAAAACGGTACAATCTACCAAGCACATGCTTCTCTTTCAAGACAAAAACACTTAAAATCTGTTCTTTGCATCACTCCCTAAGGAAAACCATGCGTACTTTTATTTTCTCCATGATGCTGCTTTTAACCACAACACTCTCATTTGCAACGGAAAACCTTATGTCTGATACCCCATCAAAAGTTAAATTAACCACGTCTCTGGGTGAAATTATTATTCAGCTGAATCCTGAAAAAGCGCCTATTTCATCGGCAAATTTTTTGACTTACGTTAATGAAGGCTTTTACAACAACACCATTTTCCATCGCATAATCCCCGGATTTATGGCGCAAGGCGGCGGCTTTGATACTGACTTTAATCAAAAAGCGGTTCATGGCCCAATCAAAAACGAAGCCGATAACGGCTTGACTAACAAACGCGGCACTATAGCGATGGCGCGCACCAATGTTCCCGATTCGGCAACTGCCCAGTTTTTTATTAACTATAAAGATAACGCCTCGCTGAATCATACCAGCCCAACCTCCAGTGGCTGGGGCTATGCGGTATTTGGCGAAGTCATTGAAGGCATGGATATTGTCGACGCCATGGCTAAACAGCCCACAGGCAACCGCGGCGGACATCAGGACGTGCCTAAAACCGACATCATCGTCGAAAAAGCCGAAGTTATAGAATAGACTAAAGGCGCAAGGCAAAGGATACCGTTTACAACATCCGCCTTTCGCCTTCGCCCTTCACCTTTCACCTTTCAGCCCTTACGCACCCCTTGAATCAAGAAATCCTGTTCATCTCAGACCTCCACATTTCCCTGGAAAAGCCTGAAATCACTCGTCGATTTCTTTCATTCCTGAGCGATAGGGCCCCCAAAGCTGCCGCTGTTTATATCCTGGGCGACCTTTTCGATACCTGGATAGGCGACGACGACTCTACCCCACCTAACAATAAAATCCGAAAACAACTTAAACAACTGACCGGTTCGGGCACTCCGGTTTATTTGCAGCAAGGCAACCGCGATTTTCTGCTGGGCAAACAATTTTCCGAGGATACCGGCGTTACGCTTCTTGATGAGTACGCTGTCATTGATTTGTACGGCACGCCGACGCTGCTCACCCACGGCGATTTACTGTGTACCGATGATCTGCCTTATCAGGCATTTCGCGTCAAATCTCATACCCCGGAATGGCAGCAGTCCGTGTTATCCAAACCCTTGTTTTTACGTCTACTGGCAGCGCGTTGGTATCGTATCCGCAGTTATTTCCACAAACGTAAAAAATCCCAGGACATTATGGACGTTAACCAGGACACGGTAGTTAATATCATGCGTGAACGACACTGCTTGCGCTTGATTCACGGACATACGCACCGGCCGGCCGTCCATGACTTTAAAATAGACGACCAAACTGCCCAGCGCTTTGTACTTGCCGCATGGAGCAAGCATACAGCCGAAGTATTATGCTGGAACAGTAATGGTTATCACATTGAGACACTTTAACTCAGGTTCAAAGCGAAAATGTTGATGATTTTTCATCTTGTACCTTTCGCCTTTCACCTTTCATCTTTCATCTTAATCAGAACACCCCCGTGTGTTATCAAAACGTTACAGGAATCACTTTACACCAAAGCCTATAAAAGTTGACTTTTGGGGCAAAATCATTAAATTTAGGCTCCTAGAGTGAAAATTTCCTGTCTCCATGGAACATGAAAACCACCCTAAAAACTAATATTAGTCATAAAAACATAATCACTATTCTGTCAAATTAACAGGATACCAGGAGAAATATAATATGAAGAAGCCTTTGAAAAGTTGGCTGCTTGCTTCCAGTGTGGCTGCTTTATTAGCTGCACCAGCGGTTTCAACAGCTAACAGCGATGTTGAAAAACTCACTCAAAACCCGGCTAACTGGGCAACATGGGGTGGTGATTACGCCGGTACTCGTTACAGCAAGCTCAGTGAAATCAACACCACTAACGTAAAAAATCTGCAACCTGCATGGTCTTTTTCTACAGGCGTCCTGCGTGGTCATGAAGGCGGTCCATTGGTTGTAGATGATATTCTCTACATCCACACCCCTTTCCCTAATACCGTTTACGCGATTGACCAAAAAACTCAATCTGTCATCTGGGAATTCACGCCAACACAAGACGCTGACGTGACTATTCCGGTTATGTGTTGCGATACTGTCAACCGTGGCTTGGCTTACGGCGATGGCAAAATCTTCCTGCAACAATCCGATACCGTTCTAACCGCTTTAGACGCTAAAACCGGTAAACGTATCTGGAGCGTACAAAACGGCGATCCTAAGTTGGGCATGACCAACACCGCCGCGCCATTAGTCGTTAAAGATAAGGTTCTGACTGGTATTTCCGGCGGTGAATTTGGTGTTCGCGGTTTCTTAGCGGCTTATGACATCAACACCGGCGAATTAGCTTGGAAAGGCTACAGCATGGGTCCAGACAAAGACACTCTGATTGACGCCAAGAAAACAACCACATGGAAAGACGGTAAAGTGGTTCCAGTAGGTCCAGACTCAAGCTTAAGTACTTGGGAAGGTGATCAATGGAAAATCGGCGGCGGTACTACTTGGGGCTGGACCAGTTACGACCCTAAATTAAACCTGATCTATTACGGATCCGGCAACCCATCGACATGGAACCCGACACAACGTCCAGGCGACAACAAGTGGTCCATGTCTTTATGGGCTCGTGACGCTGACACCGGTGAAGTTAAATGGGTTTACCAAATGACTCCACATGATGAATGGGATTTTGACGGTATCAACGAAACTGTTCTGGTTGACCAGGAAGTGAAAGGTAAAATGCACAAAACTGTCGTGCATTTCGACCGTAACGGTTTTGGCTATACTTTAGATCGTGAAACAGGTGAATTGCTTGTTGCTGAAAAATTCGACAAATCAGTTAACTGGGCAACACACGTAGACATAAAAACAGGCCGCCCACAAGTTGTGCCTGAGTACAGCACCGAACACAACGGTGAAGATGTCAATTCAAAAGGTATCTGCCCTGCTGCATTAGGCAGTAAAAACCAACAACCGGTTTCTTACTCTCCACAAACCGGCTTGTTCTATATCTCTGGCAACCATTTGTGCATGGACTACGAACCATTCGAAGTTTCATACACAGCCGGTCAACCTTACGTTGGCGCGACTTTAACCATGATGCCAGCTGGCGCAGATGTTCTAACCGGAAAACCGGACGGAACAACCAATCTGGGCCAGTTCACGGCTTTTGATGCCAAAACCGGTAAAATTGCCTGGTCTAACAAGGAACAATTCTCTGTTTGGTCCGGTTCTTTGGCAACAGAGGGCGGCGTAGTATTCTACGGCACTCTGGAAGGCTACCTGAAAGCCGTTGACGCTAAAACAGGTAAAGAACTGTATAAGTTCAAAACACCTTCCGGCATCATCGGCAACGTGAATACTTGGAAATATGACGGCAAGCAATATGTTGGCGTTCTTTCCGGTATCGGCGGCTGGGCAGGTATCGGTATCGCTGCCGGTCTTGACAGCGGTGAAGAAGGTTCGAACTCAGAAGGTTTGGGTGCTGTTGGCGCATACAGAAGCCTAAGTTCTTATACTAAACTGGGCGGTACATTGACTGTATTTGCATTACCCAGCAACTAAATCGATCTGATTTTTTAGATTGAGTAAAAAGCCCCGGTTGATAAATCAACCGGGGCTTTTTTTTGTGCTCATTACGCTGAAATTTTATTTTGTCCACGAAAGATTTTTCCAGGTTTATGCAGTAAACTATGAAGCCTTAATTGTTAGATATATCCAAGGAGATTTTAATGAGGACTTTACCTCACATTAACACCCTACTCGCGGTTCTGTTTCTGACTGCATTCAGCCTTACTGCCTTGGCAGAAGAAAAATTCAAGGTCTGTGCCGACCCGCTGAATCCGCCTTATTCCACAAAAAAACAAGACGGCTTTGAAAACAAAATCGCCGAATTGTTTGCCAAAGAACTTGGGCAAAGCGTTGAGTACACCTGGCTTCCCCAACGTCTCGGTTTTATCCGAAACACCTTAAATGCACCGTTAAAAGACAGCGATGTGGAAAGTAACGACTATAAATGCGATGTCGTTATGGGCGTTCCTGCTGGTTACGACATTACCTTAACCACCAATCCCTACTATCAATCAACTTATGTGCTGTTAATCGCCAAAGGGCGCGGCTGGGACGATATTACCGATGCAACCCAATTAGTTAATCTGCCTTTGCAAAGACAGGAATCATTGAAAATTGCGATGTTTGACCGTGGACCAGGAACGACTTGGTTACAAAAAAACGGTCTACTCGATATGGGCATCTCCTATCAATCGATGTCAGGCGACCATGAAAATAATGTGGCCATGCAGATAGAAAAGGATCTTAAAGCGAAGAAAATTGACATGGTTATTCTTTGGGGACCTATGGCTGGCTATATCACTGCACAAAACCCAAAAAACAGTTATTCAATGATTCCGATGAAATCAACCCCGAACATAAAGTTTGATTTTGCAATGGCGATGGGCGTTCGTAAAGGCGATAAAGCAAGAAAAGAGGTTCTTAACAGGCTGATAGCAGACAAAGCAGGTGAGATTCAAGCCATCATAAGCAGTTACAATATCCCTTTACTACCGATCTCTAAGCAGGCTATTCGAGATGATAACGATTAATCATAAAAAAGGCGATTGCACGAAAGGCAGAAAATAAATCAACAGACTGCCATGGTTCGGCTATTTTTACCACCTTGGGTGGCGATCTAAAGACTGAATATTTTCGTTCTTTGAGTTGCCAATTTTTAGTTTTCGTGTCTTTCGTGCTTTTCGTGGACAGTCAGTTATTTACGATTAAACAACCCAACCAGATAAGCAAATCTGACCGCCCGTTTATCTGACAACTGGTCCCACTGAAAACGCCATTTCCAGTTACCCTCCGTCGTACCTGGAATATTCATACGATACTCAGAACCCAACTCCAGAATATCCTGCATCGGAATTACCGCAAGGTTGGCAACCGACGCCAATGCTGCATGAATTAGCGCACAATGCAACGGTAATGTCGGATTGCCAAGATAATTGTAAATGTAGTTTTTCTGATCATCGCTAATACCCTGCAGCCAACCTAAAGTCGTATCATTATCATGAGTACCGGTATAAACAACGCAGTTTTTTTCATAATTATCAGGTAAATAAGGATTACCCGGATCATCGCCAAACGCAAACTGCAAAATTTTCATGCCCGGAAAATCAAACTCATCTCTTAACGCCTCGACTTCGGGTGTAATAACACCTAAGTCTTCGGCAACCAGTGAAATCGCCCCATACTCTGCCTTTAATGCACTCAACAATGCTTTGCCTGGCGCCTTAACCCATAGCCCATTAATGGCGGTATCTTCATTTGCAGGTATTTCCCAAGCGGCTTCAAGTCCCCGAAAATGGTCGATCCGAATAATATCAAACAGCTCAATCTGAGTTTTCATCCTTTCAACCCACCAATGAAAGCCGGTTTTCTTCAGGTAATTCCAGTTATAGTGCGGATTGCCCCAACGCTGACCTGTCGCAGAAAAATAATCTGGCGGTACGCCTGCGACAACTAACATTTCGCCTGATTCATCAAGTTTAAAAATCTCACGATGGGTCCAGACATCAGCGCTGTCATAAGACACAAAAATAGGAATATCGCCAAACAAAAACACACCATGCTGGTTGGCGTAGGCTTTTAATTCCAGCCATTGCCTGAAAAACACATATTGCTCAAATTGAATGCATTTGATTTGTGTTTTTAAGCGACGGCGCGCTTCTTTTATGGCTTTTTTATCCCTTTCCTTAAAATGCTCCGGCCACTGATTCCAACATTGTTGATTAAATTCAATTCTAAGAGCCAAAAACAAGGCGAAATCATCAAGCCAAAACGCTTTCTCCTGACAAAACCGCGTAAAACCCTCCTTATCCTGTTGCTCGGCGCACTCCAAAAACCCAGAATAAGCCTCTTCTAACAAGCACGATTTCTGATGATTACCGGCACATTCATCGCATTTATCCGAGCGTTGCAGCCAGCCTTGCGTCACCAACCAATCAAGATTAATTAACGCCGGATTACCTGCGTGCGCAGACAGACACTGATAGGGCGAACCATCCGCATGAGTCATGCCTAAAGGCAAGACTTGCCATACGCTAACCCCGGAATCGTGCAGGAATTTTACAAAATGATAAGCTTCTTGTCCCAAATCGCCCTGACTACCCGCACCCGGTAACGAGGTAATATGCAACAGAACGCCGGCGCGACGTTTCTTTAAGATGTCATTCACACTCAGTGATCTCTCGTTTAAGTTTTTAGATGTTTAATAATACTCGATGTTCAAGTTTTTAAATTTTTTGCAGCCTGATTCTTGGAAAATTATCCAGCAGCACGGTACTGTAGCGAAACCGTCGGCCCTAAACGCCCCAAATCCCTCCCAACCATATGTTTTCCAGAAGGCATTAACTGAAAAACCTCATCAATAAGTCCAGCCAATTCTTTGAGCTTAGCCGCAGGATTCTTATC
>NZ_JAWPOH010000056.1:0-20864 GCF_037671525.1 Methylobacter svalbardensis | reverse complement strand
AGCCAACCAGCATGTACGGAAAACTCCATAGGAAATATTTCCGCATAGTGTAAATGGGCGGATTAAATCCGACAATAGTTTTCGTACATTATTTGAGGGGGAGACAAGGGCAGATCAGATATTTTTTGGCGGTCTATCGGCTTAACGGAAGACCATGCGGAAAACACTTGCTTTCCGTCACATCAAATATCGGTTCTGACGGCCTCCCCCGGTTTTGCATGCTCTCTTCCATATAGCTGCTTCATGAGAAATTCTTCGGCTTGTGCCGGCGGTAAAGGTTTGCTCAGGAAATAACCCTGCGCTTCGTTACAGTACTTATTTGACAGAAAGGCCAGTTGGCCAGAGGTCTCAACACCTTCCGCGATGACTTTCATATTCATGCCTTTGGCCATGGCGATGACCGCGACTACAATCGCCGCGTTCTCCGAATTCTGTTCCAGGTTGCTAACAAAAGCCTGGTCGATCTTCAAGCGATCGATGGGGAAATTTTTGAGCCGACTCAAGCTGGAGTAGCCTGTCCCAAAGTCGTCTATCGCCAGCAGAACGCCGACTTGCTTGAGGGATCGCAGGACAGCCAGAACGATTTCCTCATCGTTGATCAAGACACTTTCGGTTAACTCCAATTCCAACATGTTAGGTTCCAGTCCGGTTTCGGCCAGTATCGTCGCTACCAGCGATGAGAAGCCTTTGTGCATGAATTGGATTGCCGAGACGTTGACGGCCATATGACTTATCGGAATACCCTGATCTAGCCAGTTTTTTGCTTGGCGACAGGCCTCACGCAGCACCCATTCACCAATGCTTATGATCAGGCCGGTTTCCTCTGCCAACGGGATAAATTCAACTGGTGAAAGCCACCCAAGCTCTTGGCAGTCCCACCGTATCAAGGCCTCCAGGCTGCTAAATTGCCCTGTTACGATATCGAGTTGCGGTTGGTAATGCAGTTGCAGTTCGTCGTGTTCGATGGCCTTACGAAGGTGATTTTCCAGATTGAGCCGGCGTAATGCCGTTTCGGACATCTTCGTCGTGAAATACCGATACCCGTTGCCGCCTCCGCGCTTGGCGTAATACATGGCCAAATCGGCATTGTTCAGCAACTCCTCCGCAGTCTCGCCGTCATCCGGGTATATGCCGATGCCAATGCTGGTGCTCGTATAGAGCTCGTGATCGCCAATGACAAGCGGTTGGGCCAGGTTGACACGGATGCGTTCGGCAACGGTTGCGGCGTCCTCGTTACGCTCGATCGCCGATAAGAGGATGGTGAACTCATCACCGCCTAATCGTGCCAGCGAGATGTCGTCCTGGGCTGTACTTGTTTGGATCAACACATCACTGCCCCGTATACTCTTGAGCAAACGATCGGCGGTCACCTGGAGTACTATATCGCCCAGATAGTGCCCCAAGGTATCGTTGATGCGCTTGAAGCCATCGAGGTCCAAAAACAGCACGCCCAGTTTCAATTTTTGCCGTTGCGCCAAGGCGATCATGTGCTGCAGGTGTTCCAGGAAAAAATGCCGGTTGGGTAGTTCGGTCAGGCTGTCGAAGTAAGCCATGCGGTGCAAACGCTGCTCACTTTCTACCAGGCGCAGGGTGGTGAGGCTGGCCCTGAGCATATAGCGGACCCGGTGACCCAACAGCGGGATATTGATCGGCTTGGTGATGAAGTCGGTTGCGCCGGCCTCAAAAGCATGGTTAATCGACTCCATATCTTCCAGCCCGGTCATCATCAGTATAGGTATGTGCTGTCCACCCGGCAGCTTTCTAAACTCCGCGCAGGTCTCGAAACCATCCATGCCGTCTGGCATCATGACGTCCAGCAAGACCGCATCCCCCCCCATTTCGCTGAATAATCGCAAGCCTTCTTCGCCGCTCGCCGCCTCGTTGGTTGTAAAGCCGACCGCCTGTAGCGCCATGGCTACCACCAATCGAATTAGCGAGTCGTCGTCGATGATGATAATGTGGGATTGGTCTTGCATGTCTATTCCTAATTAATGGGTAAGGATTGCCCAAGATACGTGTTCAACGCAGCAAGAGTATTGGCGTATTCCTGTTTGATACGCGAAAGGGCTTTACCCGAAACATCATAGCGATGATTCCGCGCCTCATTTTCCACTTCACGGCATAGTTCGGCTAACCCATGGGCACCCACCTGATTGCTGCTGGATTTTAGCGTGTGGGACGCCGAGCGGATGGCATCGAGTTCGCCCGTGGACCAGGCTTGTTCCAAGGATTGAAGTAGTGTACTGGCATTGCTCAGATAGAGTGTGATTATGCGATGCAATAATTCATTACCGCCATTGGGATCCAGTGTGCAGATTGCTTTCAGCGCGGCTTCATTGATAACAGCTTCTGCTGTTATGACCGGTTCTGCCACGTCGGCGCTCACCGTCGTGGCAGTTTTCACCCACAATTTGACCAGGCGGCGGAGGGATTCGGCCTTGAATGGCTTGGCCAGATAATCGTCCATGCCGGCAATCAGGCATTTCTCGCGGTCGCCTTCAATCGCGTTAGCCGTCAAGGCGATGATGGGAAAATGGGGTAAGTGACCTGCGTTTTGGTGCCGCCTGATTTCCGCAGTCGCTGCGTAGCCGTCCATTTCCGGCATCATGCAATCCATCAACACCAGGTCATAGGGTTTGGTCTCGACGGCCTGGAGCGCTTCCCGACCGTTATGGGCGATTTCTACCGAGCAGCCGATGCCTTGCAGCATAGCCAGGGCAACTTCCTGATTGACCGGGTTGTCCTCGACCAGCAGGATGCGTGCGGCGAGCGATGTCGATGCAGTGCGAGGAGCGTCCGCCTCATCGGCTGCGGGTAAGCTTGAATCAGGCACCAGGGCGCTTAGCAGACATCGATAAAGATAGACCTTGCGTATCGGTTTGACGAGGTAAGCCGCAAATCCGGTTTTTTTTGCTTCGGCGGCCTCGCCTTTGTATAGCGTGGAAGTCAGCATAACCAGTGGTATGTGCACCAATTCCGGGTCGGCCTTGATGCGTTGACCCAATTCAAGCCCATTCATACCGGCCATCTTCATATCGATGATCACCAGGTCGTAAGGAAGCTGGATGTCGGCCGGTTTTCTGAGCAAGTCTAGGGCCGATAAGGCGCTCGACACTGCGTCCACGGACATGCCCCAGGACCGCGCGTAGTTTTGCAGAATATCACGGTTGGTCTCGTTGTCCTCGACGATCAGCAGCTTCAGGCCTGCCAAACCTGAAGACTCGACCGGTTGGTTCAGTTCCAAACTGGTTGCCGCCAAGAGTGGCAGGGTGAACCAGAAGGTGGCTCCCTGACCGACACGGGTATCCACGCCGATCTCTCCCGCCATCAATTCGACCAATTGCTTGGAAATAGCCAACCCCAGACCGGTGCCGCCATATTTGCGGGTGGTAGAATCGTCGGCTTGAGAGAAAGCCTGGAATAGACTCGGCAGCACGTCTTCGCTGATGCCAATGCCGGTGTCGCGCACGGCAAAGCGGACCCTGAGCGAGGTGGCATTGGCTACCTGCGGGGAAGCTCCCGGATTGTCGTCCAGGCTGACATCGACCACGATTTCGCCATGCCCGGTGAATTTGATGGCATTACTCACCAGATTGCTGAGGACTTGCCGTATTCGCATGGGATCACCTTTGACGCTCTCGGGAACCTCGGACGCGATGCGGTAGCTCAGCTCCAGATCCTTGCTATGAGCCCGTTCGGTAAATAGCTCGATGACATCCTCAACAGTTTTATGCAGGCTGAAATCCATACTCTCCAGCTCGAAGCGTCCTGCCTCGATTTTGGAAAAGTCGAGGATGTCATTAATGATCGATAGCAGAGACTCACCGGATTTATGCACCGTTTCCGCGAAACGCCGTTGTTTTTCCGTTAAGCTGGTGCCCATCAGCAGCTCGGCCATACCCAACACGCCATTCATCGGGGTGCGGATTTCGTGGCTCATGTTTGCGAGAAATTGGGACTTGGCTTTACTGGCCGCTTCAGCCTGTTCTTTTGCCGTGATCGCATCCTCGATCGCTATTTCAAGGCTTTTATTTTTTTCGGATAATTCCTGGGTGCGAGCAATCACCTGTTGCCGCAGATGCGTCCTATGCTGCTCCAATTGCTCGTCACGTTGCTGAATCTCGGTCAGCATGGAATTGTAAACGGTGGCCATTTCGCCAAATTCATCCGCGCCGATTTGGCTGATTCTGCGGGTAAAATTTTTCTCATGGGTTACAGTCCGCATGGCCTGCATCAGTTCTAACAATGGCGCCAGAAAAACCTGCTGTAATTTGGTGGAGACAAAGAAAATGGATAGGAAGGTCAAAGCAACAATTAGAGTTATGATTAAATAAAACCGATTGAGTAACGCTTGCCGTTCGCTTTGGTCGTCGGCCAAATGCAAAATACCTTGCAGTTCACCATCCAGCAGAATGGGCCTGAAAAAATGTAGAACATTGTTTTCATCATAAGTAATGACTTGTCTATAAAGCGGTAACTGCGCATTTTCAGCGCCAGGTTTGAATAATCGGCTATACCAGGCGGCTAATTGTGACCGCAGGGATTGAGTCAGATTCTGCGCTTGCGTGCTGTTTTGCGGGACAGTGATCAGCGTTTTGATGTTTTCGCTGGTCCAGCGCATTGTCGGCTCTTTGGGAGATTGGTAAGCCGCAAAAAAATTGCCGGCTTTGTCATACAATTGGGCAGAGAGCAAGCTGGGTTGGCTAACCATACCATTCAGCATTTCCTGAGCGGTTTGGACATCATTAAAAGTCAATGAGGCGGAAGCGTTCCAGGTAATAATATCCGTGATTAACGCCAGCTGTTTTTCAGTATCATTCTTTTTGGTGATATATTCGTTAATGACCACCGCAGCCGTGACCAACAGCAAAGCCATCATTGCGGTTAGCGTCATGATGGAGATTAATTTAATCCGTATCGGTGCATTATTAAACCATCTCATACTGTCAGAACTTAGTTACCGATAATTTTTGCCAGTTTTAATAATCTGGCGCTGATATTTAAATTTGCTTCATGTACCGCAGATAAGTTTACATGGAGTACCATTTTTCCATCGACATTTTCCAGACCAACCATGCCACCTTGTGCGGCAAACTCATAGCCTTCACCAATGGTTAGCAAGGGATATTTTTTTATTTCGACAAATACTTGTAGTAATAGATTTTGTTTTAACTCACTAATATAAAGGACATGGCACTGTTCAAAATTACTCAAGCGCGAAAGATTAATGATGTAAAGCGTTTGATTACCTACTATTTTATGGTTAATACTGGCAAACGATTGTTGTACCACATTATCACCCACCACACAGAAATTAATCGTATCCTGCACAGCCGCCTTAGGCGACCAAGTGGTAAAGCGGGTAATATTCAATGCTAACGCCGCTAATACTGTTTGCTCTTCCATTGGTTGGACAAAAGGGGCATTAAACAATAAACACAGACCTAATAGGGATAATAGGAATTTTCTGATTCGTGGCTTCATAAATCAGAAACTCCAGCTTATTTTTCCATACATTCCTCGGTCGATTACAGTGGGTAGCGTTTGAACTTCGTTGACATACTCTAAATGTTTTTGTGCAGCTAAATTTTGAGCCACCAGCGATAATTCAATGCCTTTATAAGGACGATACGCGGCGCGTAAATCAAGCGAAACATAGGCTTTTATACGCTGGACACCGAGTGAACCCACTACGGTATTATTGTCTACATAGCGAAACCAAAAATCTAAATCAATGTCCTCTCGCGGTGATAACGCAGCGCGTAATGAGGTGCGTTGTTGCGGGCTGATAGCCGTTGTCCCTGTTCCTAATTCATTAAATTGCGTGTGTAGCCAACTGTAATTAGCATCCCAACGCCACCAATCCAGCATTTGCCAAACCGTAGCGATTTCGATACCGTAGGTTTTGCCTCGTACATCATTGGTGAAATCTAATACTTGGGTGACAAACGCACCATTGAAAGAAGGTGTGCGAATGTCTGGGTAACGTAAATCACGGTAATCGTTATAAAATCCTGTTACATCCAGAGAAACGGTTTTAGAAAAAGTCGTTCTGTAGCCTGCTTCATAAGCAATCACTTCTTCTGAGCGAAAATTGGTATTGCCTTGTATCATGACAGCCACAGGTGGCGTGCCAAAAGGTGGTACAGACAAGGCTTGTGGCGGAATAACCCTAATCAGTCCCAAAGCGTTTTGGTCTCCACGGGAGGGTGTCCGCACTGCTCTGGACACACTCGCCCAGAGTCGGTGTTGGTTGTGTGGTGCCCACATAATTCTGGCTGACGGCTGTCCTTCAAAACCACTGTAGTCATTGTGTTCAAATCGAGAGCCAATCGTCAACCACAGCGTGTTGTCTATTAAGGTCATTTCATCCTGAATAAAAGCACTGAACAATTGGTCATTTACACTGCTCGGCGTTATCTTATAAACAGCCGTCCCATTGGACAATGTATTACCTACGAGTTTGTCATGCCCATAACGGTAGTTTAGACCCCAAATAATCTCATGCCAATCCAATAAGCCAAAGCGGTGCTGAAAATCGACATCTAAGGTGTCACGGCTTTCATACAGCGGAATGTCGCGGCGTGTGTAAGTATCGTAATAAGCCTGTAAGGAATAATCGGATGTCGTTGAAAAAGTGTGCTGTAAACGACCCAGAAAATTACCGCCATACGCGGTATTTTTATCTTTTTCAGCCAGAAAAAAAGGTGGGGTGAGTTGTGGATAAGTGGAAAACTGATGGGTATTCGTTTGGTATATATCACCTTGTACCGTGAGAGCATCCTGTAAATTTAATTGCGAATCTACGCGAAAACCCCCTTGTACTTTATCCCAATTATCGTTTGCTTTATCACCTGTTAAATGGGTATTTTGTCCGCGATTATTGCCTTTAACGTAAGCTCTTGCTGTGGTGTTTTCACCGAATTTTGTGCCATAACGCAATGAGCCAAAGCCTTGTTCTTCCGTACCACCACCGACATTTAACGACACACCCTGCGTTTCGGATGAACGTTTGGTAATGATATTAATCACACCATTGACCGCATTCGCCCCCCATAATGCCGCCCCAGGCCCGCGAATAACTTCGATGCGATCCACGTCTTCCATCATCACATCCTGATTTTCCCAGTACACGCCCGCAAACGAGCGCGTATAAGCATTGCGTCCGTCAATCAATACCAGCAATTTATTGGCAAACCGTCCATTAAAACCACGAGAACTTACTGCCCATTTATTAGCATCAATTTTAGCCACATCTAAACCAGGTGCTAAACGCAACGCATCAGGAATATTGGTTGCTCCAGAACGTTTTATATCGTCATTGCTAATAACAAAGGCGGCGGCGGGCGCGTCATTTAGGGATTGAGCTTTTTTAGCAACAGAGGTGACTTCGACATTTAGCAAGTCTTCGACACTGAGATTAAGTGCTTCATTTTGTTCATCGGCATCAACCAACGGACTAAAACATAAAGCAGTTATTGATAGGTAAAGCAAAAGTTTATTATTATTATTCATAAAGGTAAGATTATTTATTTGGCGGATTCAATTTCACCCGGGGAATTCTATTGTTTTTAACCAAATCCGGTTATTGTCAGCCGGAGCGTCTGATTGTCGCTAATCAAGCTACAAAAACCATTATTGCGTTCATTAGGGTACTGTGCATATTCGTCCGTAAATTATATGCTAACATATAAACTAATTACATCTGAAGTTTCCCAGTTTCTAAAAGCCTTAATCCCACTATTTATGCGGGATGGGTATTTAACGCAGGGTTTGCTGTGTTTATGGCAAACACCACTTTAATGGGTTTTCCTTTATAGGCTACGGGCTCAAAAACTGGGAAACTTCAGTAATTACATTAGAACAGCTTAATTTTCGTCCGGTTTAAGATGTAGTCCCCATAGAGGATGATATTATCCCAGGAAATAGGGCTAAGGAATGAGCATAAAATAACTTAGGCAACTTATTCAATTGTCGCTTCAGGCATGGTGACATAGTTCCATTGCCCCAGATGCTTATCAAATACAATTCGCATTGATTCTTTAAGGGGTTTAAGGCGCAGTGGAACGGAAAGTTGAGTTAGCGGCTAAAGTTAAGCGTATTTACGGCCAAATTGGGTACAACTCAATTTGGCTAACTGTAAATTGGTTAGCCAATAATGCAAATACGATGTAATTTAGCCACTTCATTTTTAACTATCTAACTTGACTATATGTCAGGGTATGGCATTGTCTGCTTTTGACAGTCTCAAGTATGCAGTTTTAAGAGAAAAACTCAGAATGCACATCATTATAGGCACTAACACGGTTATTCGTTCCACTGCACCTTAAACCTCTAGTCTTCAAAGTGGTTCCACAACAAGTTTTGCTGGTCTTAATGCAAATCAACCAATGATGGAGAGCATGCAAAACCGGGGGGAGTAAAGTGGACCCCGATATCCGGACAATAATTTAAGATGGTAGCCTGCGATAAAAAGGAGCAGGTTATGAGTGAAAAAAAGCGTAAGATTTTTACCGGCACGCAAAAAGCCAAGGTTGCTTTGGAAGCGGTCAAAGGGACTAAAACCGTCAATGAGATCGCCCAGGAATTTGGTGTACATCCGACCCAAGTGAATCAATGGAAAAAAGAGTTGCTGGCGAATGCGGGTAGCTTGTTCGAAGGCAAGCGTGGGCCAAAACCGGTTGATGCCCAAAGTGACCCGGACCGACTTTACGCCAAGATAGGACAGTTGAATATGGAATTGGACTGGCTTAAAAAAAAGTCTGGGATCAGCCAGTAGAGGAGCGGCAGGCCTGGATAATACCGGATGAAGTGCTCGCACTATCCACGCAATGCCGACTGCTCGCGGTCACACGCTCGGTTATCTATGCCCAGAGAAAGCGATTACACAAAGACCTTAGCGAGCTTGATCTTTTGTTGTTGCAGCTGCTGGATGAAGAATACACCCGGCACCCGTTTTATGGCTCCCGGCGCATGACGAAATATCTGCACGGCTGTGGGCACGCCGTTAATCGCAAACGGGTTCGGCGCTTGATGCAAACATTGGGCTTGGCAGGCATGGCACCCGGCCCCCATACCAGCAAGCCGCACCCGCAGCACAAAATTTATCCCTACCTGCTCAGAGGTGTCGATATCAACCGGCCCAATCAGGTGTGGAGCACCGACATCACTTATATTAGACTGCCGCGCGGCTTTGTCTATCTGGTCGCGATCATCGACTGGTACAGCCGTAAAGTACTGGCATGGCGGCTGTCGAACACCATGGATGCCAGCTTCTGCGTGGACTGCCTGGAAGCGGCCATCAAAGACTATGGAGCGCCGGAGATCTTTAATACTGATCAAGGCTCGCAGTTTACCAGCGAGAGTTTTACCGGCATGCTGCTCAACAGCGGTATCACCATCAGCATGGATGGACGGGGCCGCGCACTGGACAATATTTTTGTCGAACGGCTATGGCGGACGGTGAAATATGAAGAGATCTATTTGAAGAAGCATGACAACCTGCAGGACTTGTTGATGGGGCTGACGCACTACTTCCTGTTTTACAACGAGGAAAGACGGCATCAATCACTGGGCTATCAAACACCGAGCCAGGTGTACCAGAAAGCCAAAGGCGGTGGTGCGAAGATCGTAGATAAATTTAATAGTGCGAAGGAGACATCAACTCCCCGTGCAGAAGAATTGGGACAGCGCCATTCAGCTGTAATGTGAACAGGCCTCTATCTTAAACTAGCAGGATATTTGTCTGGACTTCGGGGTCCACTTTAGAGGCAGCTAAGCGACCTTTTTGAGTTTTTCATCATTCGCCCAGGATCGACCCAATACTCTTCACGGCATTACCGAAGCCGATGAAACGTATTTGCTTGAATCGAATAAAGGCAAGCGGAACCTTGACCGCAAAGCTCGCAAACGGGGCGGCAAAGCCACTAAACGAGGAATCTCTGACGAACAGATCTGTGTGCTGGTTGCTCGCGATCGTTCCGGACAAACACTGGATTTCGTTACCGGCAATGAACCGCTAACCAAGCCCCGTCTTACCCGCCACTCTAAAGCCAGCATTGGATGCAGATGTCCTTTTAGTCAGTGATGCCAATCCCACCTACACGGCGTTCTGTCATGCAGAAGGCATCAGTCATGAAGTCGTCAATCTCAGCCAAGGCCAACGGGTCAATGGGGCTTACCATGTACAAAATGTCAACGCTTATCACAGCCGATTTAAACTGTGGCTGGAGCATTTTCACGGTGTAGCTACCAAATACTTGCCAAACTACCTGGGCTGGCGACGGGCTTTTGAACAACACGGCCAGCTCACGCCGGAAACCCTACTCAATGCTGCTCTGGGGAATTTTCAATATTTAACGGTGACATAGCCTTGTTCAATGATCACGACCAATCCGCAGACGAACTATTAAAACAAGCGGATATTGCCATGTATCATGCCAAGGACGCAGGGCGTAATACAATGCGTTTCTTTGACCAACAAATGCAGATTAGTATTGATACTCGCATGGCAATGGAAGCAGATTTACGATTAGCTGTCACAGAAAACCAATTTGAGCTTTATTATCAGCCACAGGTTAATCACAATAGCCAAATTATAGGGGCGGAGGTATTGATCCGCTGGCAACATCCACAGAATGAATTTACATCTCCTGCGGACTTCATTCCACTGGCAGAGGCAACAGGCTTGATATTGCCCATAGGCTTATGGGTGTTGGAGACTGCTTGCATCCAAATCAAAAGTTGGGAAAGTGATTTTCATGCACAGCATTTAGTGCTTGCCGTCAATGTTAGTGCGTGTCAGTTCCATCAAGTCGACTTTGTCGAGCAAGTGCACCTGGTTATACGCCATAGCGACATCAACCCTGAAAGGCTCAAACTGGAACTCACCGAAAGTCTGGTGCTTAACGACATCAATGATACTATTCTCAAAATGAATGCACTTCGTGAACTTGGCGTAAGCTTTTCAATGGATGATTTTGGCACTGGCTACTCATCACTGGCTTATTTAACACAGCTACCAGATTGATCAGTCTTTCGTGCGCAATATTGGTATAAAACCGACTGATGCTGTGATTGCACAGACCATCATTGGCATGGGCAACAGTCTTGGTATGAGAGTCATTGCAGAAGGGGTCGAAACAGAATCGCAACGCGCTTTCTTGGAAAAGCATGGCTGTACGCTTTATCAGGGATATCTGTTTAGTATGCCAGTGCCAATTAAACAGCTTGATGCACTGCTAAGGCAGGGCTAATTATTGCTTTTCGCTTATTCCTTCTTTATCAATGACCGTTATCGGGAAACTTAAATTCATATCCAAATGACTGGAGTGGGTCGTTGGCTGACCGTGCCCCCCCGGCTATTTTGAGCGTGAATTTAACATAACCTCATTCTATCCGAAGTTTTTGTGTAAGCGCCATCTAGCCGAGTGACCCACGCCGACGCAACTTAACCGGCACCTGCGGGTTATCCACATTTTCTGTGGATAACCCTGTCTTTTAGTTGTCATATTACACGCTAACCCTTGGTAAAATTGGGAGTTTTGTTGAATTGAGCAAAAACTGGACAGACCCTTTGTAGCAAAACTTTTAGCATCCAGAAACCATTGCTGAGGCAGTTGATCAACTAATGAGAGCACCTAGACCATTATAAATGTAAAAATTTGGCTGCTAAGCTTAATAAACTATGCGCGCTAAATTAGCCTGTGAACGCTAGCGCACGAACCCGCAAATCGTCCGGTCGGCTTAAAAGCATACGTTCCTGTTCGCTTTTAAACACTCCCTCCAGAATTGCTTAACTAACTGGCCTCCAGAGGACAAACAAGCCATCGCTGACTGCACGAACAGGCATCCATGCCAGCGTCGTCTCGACGTCCATTGCACTGTTCAGGCAGGCTCTACCCAGAAGGTGCTATCTAATAGACTGCTTGGTCTGATAATGGCTATTCAAGCCATCGGCCGATACTTTTTAAATAACGTCTAAGAATTAGATTCAAAAATAGACGCAAATCAATTAATCTATTTGTTTTAACTCAGGAGCATCGTTACATGAATAAATCAGAACTGATCACTGCCATCGCTGAACACGCCAATTTAAGCAAAGCAGACGCAGGTCGCGGCTTAGATGGCATCATAAAAGCCATCGAAACCGCTTTAAAGACGGGCGATTCAGTAGCCTTGGTGGGTTTTGGCAGTTTTGAAGTCAAACAACGTGCAGAGCGTACTGGCCGTAACCCGCAAACGGGTCAAGAAATTACTATTGCGGCGGCAAAGGTTCCATCTTTTAAAGCAGGGAAAAGCTTAAAAGACGCTGTTAACGCCTAATACATGGAGTTGATAGGCGTGTTGACGTCGATACGTCATAATTTTAGCCGCTAAAATTTGAAGGCTGTTTTTCACGGTTTCCCGTTGATGCTGAGTTTTCGTGGGACATACCCTGAAGTATTCGACGAAGCTGTTTTGACGGGTTGCTGTATCGGAGTGGCCACTGGTTCCGTTGCCACTGTTACCGCCGGTTTTAAGTCCGGAGTACCGGACTTAGTCACGTCATAAGTCACAAATCGTGCGTCCAACCAATCCGCCCACTTGACGGCCTTTGCCATCAAGTCCGCCCGATAAACTATGTTATAGCGATATGTCCGTGAGTGGTAGTTGGCTGCCCGCGTCCATAAGTCTCCCTTGTCGTTACGTATATGCTTCCGAAGTCGCCAAGCTGCTAGATCGAACGAGTAACAGCCGGAGGCCGCTACATCATTCGCTGTAATTCCGTACCTGGCTAGATCCCCCAAATACGCGGTATTGAACTGCATCGACCCTACGTCATGCGTACCGTTGCTGTTTCGCACCCACTGCCCCGGCTTGCCTGCTTCCTTTTCTGCGACCGCAAGGACGATATTTGCGGGAATTTGATATTTCACCGCCGCCGAGATAGAGCAGACAATTCGCTCTTGTATTTGGGGGGGAATTTCTGGTGTTGTCATCAAAGGCACGTTTATATTCCTTTTGATTAAGCGGTTGGGGAACTACGGTCACGAAATGCCGCAACTTCTGATTCAGGATCTGGCTCGCTTGTCCCAGCCGAAAGGCTGTTATCATTGAAAGTTGAAGATGTGTTTGTTTCAGCTCCTTGACCGCTAGCCCTGATAGCGGCAGCGATTTTTCCACCCGTTGTTTCGCCGATTCGTTCAGTTAACTTGGCTCTTGAAACATCCATAGCCCCTTGTGCCAGGTTTGCGATTGTACTGGTGCTACCCTTGCCAGCCTTCGCCGCTGTCGCACCGTCTTGCGCATTTCCCATGGTGTCAGAACCGGCGCTAGCGCCGCTATTGCTTCCGGTCGAACCGCTTTCAGTACCACCGGATGTACTGGTTGAATCACTGACTCCACCGCCATCATTGCTGCCGTTCATTGTGCTGCCCGAGCCGCTGAAGCTGGACATTGCCCCATTACTGTCACCGCCCATAGCCGATGCAAGAGCACTGACTCCACCGCTATCATTGCCGCCATTCATTGTGCTGCCCGAGCCGCCGAAGCTGGGCATTGCCCCACCACTGTCACCGCCCATGTTGGCTTGCGCTTTCTCATAGGCCGCCTTGATGGCAGATACGCCACCTGCCATTGAGGTCATGCCGCTCATGGCCGCAGCGCCTGCCATGCCTGCGGCTATTGTTGCCATGCCGGCCGCTCCCATCGCCGCACCCGTGCCAAATCCATTGCCTATAGCTCCAGTACCCCCGCCCATTGGAATCTGGCCGATTAGCGGCGGGACTTTGTTGACCAGGGCAAGAAGCACGACAGATACAATTAACATTACCCCCAACTCTTTCATGTCAGCATAGGAGGTGTCCATGTTTGTGTAGTATTGATCAAGGAATGATTTTCCGATACCGACTAGCAATACCATGGTGAAAAGTTGAGCCGCAACACTTAGAACCGTCTTAAAATAGCTGATCGCCATATCAGAAGTCCAACGAGAACCGCCGAAGCCAAGGAAGAATATACCCGCATAGGCCAGTATCCAGCCACTTATCAACAAAACCAGCATATTTACTGCAACCAAGGCCAACACAACAAGAATAATGAGACTGATGATTATTCCTACCGTACTATCAACTGGCGTCCATCCGGATGAGTTATCGTACACTTTTCCAAAGATGTCGAAGCCAATATCGACAATCCCTGATGGCGTGATCGCTCCATCTGTTCCTGATGCACTACTTCCAATTTGACGAAGAGAATCGATGATAGAGGTGGCGAATCTTGGGCCATTGGTTAGCAACCACCAAAAGAAGCCGGTAAAGACTGTAAAGCGGAAAAATTCCGCGAAAAATTCGGCTATGTCGGCTTTACGCAATGCCAACATGCCGAATGTCCATACCATGCTAATAAGGGCTAACGTCCAGAACAACCACGAAGCATGCGCCGTGATAACTGTACCCCAAGCGCTTGCCGCCGTTGAATAACGCCTGAGAGCATCATCCAAAATGCCTTGGTTACTGATAGCAGCGTAAGAGTTGGTTGAAAAGGCCCATAGCCATAATAGACATGAACATTTCACGACTCTAAGTAAAATGGGATTTTTCATGTTTATCTACCTTATTCCCCAATTTACCACAGGGCTTTTACCGTAAGCCGTATGTCCTTTTTTTGCTGGTTTATCCAAGTCATTTGCATCTGACGTGTTTGGTATAGGCTGAGGACATTCTTTGATAAGTTTTTCCCTTTGTACGGGGTCTGTTATCGTATCCAGATCGGCGCACACTATATCGTCTGAGCACCCGTTAATAATTCCAGCTATTGGCACCAGCAGCGCCAGTAATAAATATTTAATTTTTTTCATGTTTATCTACCTTATTCCCCAATTTACCACAGGGCTTTTTTGATATTTACTTCTGCGAAGCTGCTCACTGGCGGCGGCGTATTGAGCTTCCCTGTCCGCATCCACCTGCATTTTGGTTGCCATTGCATTTTGCTGTGCAATCATCAAACTACGGATTTGCAGAAGCTGATTTGCCTGGTTGCTGGAAAGCTGGTTAGCCGCTTGTATCGCCTTCATTTGACCGTCTGCACTGCTTGCTTGTGATTGCAGAAGTTCAAGCTGAGCAGCGTCACTTTGCAAATTATTCTGTTGCTGATCGAGGCCATTAAACATGGCGTCATTGGCTTTTTTTTGTGCCTGAGAACCTAGCAATTGTGTCTGTTGTATTGCGGCTCGTTCAGCAGGCGAGCAACTTCCATTTGAGAAGCAAGGGGAACCTTTGTAGTAGTTCACGTCCTGAAACTTCGACAAATAGCCGTCAATGCTGCCGGCCTGCTGTTTGTAGTAGCTCAATGTGTCGGTAGCGGCTCTTAATTTATTCATGGTTCCGTTGGCTTGATCCCAAATATAAGCAGCAGGCGCAACCGTATTTTTCAACTGGTTTTCATATTGCTGTAATTGCGTCCCGTATTGCTCAACCTGTTTAAGTGTCTGCGCCACATTCTCCATAGATGACACAAGAGTATTTGCGTTGTTTGTGGGGTCGAAAACAACATCGCCGACGCCAAAAACGGCAAGGGTCGGTGTCGATACTCCAAGGCTGACAACAAGAGCGAATAGTATGGCTGGATGAGTTGTCTGTTTTTTCATTATTTTTACTCCTGGTGTTAATAGTCAAAGGATTGATAGGGTTTCGAAAACGTCATGTCCTTTGTGACTATGACGTTGAATCGGTAGCCTGGTCTAATTTCCAGGGTCGGAGCCACATTTAGGTTTTTGGCAATCATTTGTGCCGTCACTTGTCCCAATTGCAGACCGAGCGCTTGACTCATTGCATTGCTAGCGCTGGGTTGTTGAAAGCCAGTAGTTGACTGGTCTTGTTGTTGGTTATAGGTGATACCCGCAGTAACAGCTGACATGAGTAATGCTGATCCATAGAGACGCAGATAATGGTTATTTACCTGGTCAGAGAACCCGGCATATCCGGCACTATCTGCGCCCGGCATTGCACCAATATCCATCGCTTTACCATCGGGAAAAACGATGCGCTGCCACGCGACGAGTACGCGAGCTTGCCCGTAGGAAACGTCACTCGAATAAGCCCCTACAAGGCGCGATCCTTGCGGTAGCAGAAGGTATTTTCCAGTCGCCGTATCGTAAACATTTTGTGCTATTTGGGCCATAATTTGGCCCGGCAATTCCGAGTTGATGCCGGAAATTAGTGTTGCTGGCACAACAAACCCGGCACGTAGTTCATAGGGCGTGCGCGGTGCTTCCGGTTTGGCGTCAAGTTTCCAGCGGTCGCCTTGTCCTGAATCAGAAAACCGTTCTATATCGTTGCGATTGCTGGAATCTGCCGTTTGAAGTAGCTTTGGGTCTGTCGATCCGTCAGCCTCTCCACCCAGTCCAGACGCTTGAAGCTGTTGCAAGCGTGCCCGATAGGTCGCCGTTGGATCATCACCGGTGACTGGTATGCTCCTGTTGCTTGTATTGCCCTGTGTTGATCCAGAACTGCGCGGAGCAATTACCTGAACCCCTGTTTTGGCTTTAATGGCCTCCTCAAACTGTTGCAGCTTCGCCATGCGAATCCGTTCCAGCTCGTCATTGCTACGCGAATTCGAGCTGGAAGGCGGCGTCGGCGGTCTATCCAGGTTTTCCGGACGAGCGATGGGAACTTGAGATAACTCGGGAACGACCAGCTGTGCGGCAGGGACGATGCCATCCTTATGGCTACCGGCGATTTCGTTGGCAAACATGCTGGTGTTGCCTATCTTCTCCTCCTTGGCGCTAACCTGACGATTCTGTTTCTCAGCGCGATCTGCGGCAACCAATACCATCACGATAAGAAATACAGTCAACAAGCCGCCGACGATGTACATCGGCAAATTGTTGACCCGGCGAACGCCCGTGTTCAGAATCGCTTCGCCAGGCGAGGCGTCTGGCGACATTTGTGCTTCGGTGTTAATGCTCATTTGTAGTTACTCCTTGCGCGACCATAAGCCAGCCGGATGAACCGTGCTGTCTTGCACCCGATAGGCGCGGGTCATGGATTGGTCGCCAACTAGCAGTGTCAGGCGGTACAGGTTCAAGCTGTTGACTTGATCCAGAATGTACCGCAATGCCAAGCCTGTGTAGGAATTCGTTGCCTCATTGCTGCGCTGCACTGGCAATTCTGGTTTGATCTCCATGAGAGCGTATCCTTTGGCTCGCATTAACTCGACAAGTGTAGTGCCAAAATTATCCGGTGTGGTTTGTTGCAAGTTAAACCGGGTGCTGCCTGGAGGGTATAGTATCAGTAGCTGTTTTACGGCATCCTCGGCCATCGTTTTAGTATAGGAAGCAGGTGTTGGCGGGAGAAAATTACCATACGTTGATTGGATTGTTGCGCATCCGGACAATCCGACCAAGAGTAACGCGATCAAAGTAATTTTGCGCATGATCACTTCCCTCTGGTAATGACGACGCGATCTTGGCTACTGCCGACACCGGCAATCAATATTGCTTTATCAAAAATCGTATCAACAATGTAGCGGTCACCCTGGATGCGATAATTGACCAACACCGTTTCATCGTCAGTGAACAGGCCACCGTCTTTACGCACCACCAACAGTGTTGGGGCTTCAGTCTGTGCCATTGCGCCGGGCATTTGAATGATCGTTTTCACACCATCATTGTAGACGCGCACAGGCTTCCAGGCCACTGAGCCGTCTACACTATAAGCGAAGTTTAAGTCGCCAAGGTACTCGCCGGTTTGCGGAATTGTATTTTCTCGCTTTTCTTTCCCTTCGCGGTTTTTGAGGGCATCCCATTTCACCAGTGCGTCTTCAGCGTAAGTGAAGGCTACACGCGGCATGAACTTAGTGCGATGAGAACGCAGTCTAAAGTGATAAGTGCGGCGGTTTGTGGTTACGATTAAACTGGTTTCCAGACCCACATCCATCGGTTTAATGATGAGATGCTGGATTTCGGCTGGGCCGCTACCGGTGATGGCCGGTTCCACCATCCACCGGGCAGTATCGCCCAAATGAATTGAGTTGACCTGTTCGCCCGCTTGCAGCTCGACATCACAAACCTGCAGGACAGCACAAACGATGCTGGGTTCCTGCGCACCGAAAAGGTATCGGATTGATCCATCTGTTCCAGACACGGGTTTAATCCCTGTGGTTATAACCCCAACACTGGAAACGCTTGGAAGTCTGAAACCAGTGACCTCGGTGTAAAAACCACAGAAAGCAGAGCAGTAGAGGTGGTCAAGCCACGACCAAAAACGGCGTTGGTGTAGTACAAACGCCAGACGGGAAGACTTACGTCAAGACCCGCAATAATCAAGGTTGCAAGTAACTATTAACCGACCCAATTAGTCCGATTGATTGTCATTCGTCACTTTTGGGAAACTCAACAAAAATCAAGTAGGAGAAGTCATTTTAAAAACGTTCTTTAACAATAGGGTCGCCGTAGCGATGCTGATGCTCAGCCTTGCGTGTCCCGCTCAAGCGGCATCGGCGGTGAGTGCCGAAGAAGCCTATGAGATAGGCGTTGAAGCTTATCAGTATTTATACCCGTTAATTTCGATGGATGTGACACGGCGAGTCGTTACCAATCAGGAAACGGGAGTGAAACCGGGGCAGGGACCGATGAACGCCTTCCATCATATGCGAGCCTTTCCGCCCGCTAGTTTCCGGGAGGTGGTGCGTCCGAACTTCGATACCCTCTATTCCAGTGCCTGGCTGGATTTCAGCAAGGAACCGATGATCGTAACTGCTCCGGATACCGGCGGGCGTTATTACCTGCTGCCAATGATGGATATGTGGAGCGATGTATTCGCTTCGCCCGGCAAACGCACCTCCGGCACCGGCGCTGCCTCCTTCGCCGTGGTGCCGAAGGACTGGAAAGGGAAACTTCCCAAAGGTGTCAATCGCATCGAGTCCCCCACCGCCTTTGTCTGGATCATCGGCCGAACCCAGACGAATGGACCCAAAGATTATGAAGCCGTTGGCAAGGTGCAAGATGGCTATACCATTACACCGCTTTCCCAATGGGGTAAAAAAGCCAAACCGGTTAAAGCGGTTATCGATCCCAGCGTCAACCTGAAAACGCCGCCCCTTCTGCAAGTGGATACCATGCCTGCCGCGAAGTACTTCAGTTATGGCGCGGATTTGATGAAGCTCAATCCGCCTCACCTCAGCGACTGGTCCCAGGTGGCGCGCCTGAAACGCATCGGCATATTGCCAGGCAGTCACTTTGATTTCGACAAAGCCTCACCCGAAGTCAAGGAAGCACTTGAGCGCGCCGTCGTGGATGGACTCAAGCAAATGAAGGAGAAGATGCCGACGCTGGCGCGGGTCGTCAACGGCTGGCAGATGAATACCGACACCATGGGTGTATACGGTAATTACTACCTCAAACGCGCTATCGTGGCTCAAGTTGGGCTGGGTGCGAATCAGCCCGAAGACGCGATTTATCCATTATGCATTGCTGATGTCGACGGTAAGCCTCTGGAAGGAACCAACAAGTACCTATTGCATTTCAACAAGGAGGAATTGCCGCCGATGGGAGCTTTCTGGTCGGTGACGATGTATGACGCTCAAGGCTTCCAGGTTGCCAACAAGCTTGACCGTTTCGCCATCGGCGATCGCGATGAACTGAAATATAACGCCGACGGCTCGCTGGATATTTACATCCAAAGCGACTCGCCCGGCGAGGACAAGGAAGCCAATTGGTTGCCCTCCCCGGCTCAGGGCCAGTTGGGCGTAACCATGCGCTTATACGCCCCAAAGCCCCAAGCGCTCGATGGACGTTGGAATCCGCCGGCGATCAAGAAGCTACAGTAATCATCAAGCATAAGCTATGTGATAGTGGTCATGAAACAGATTAAAAAACAAGCACCCATCAAGTTTGCCGTACTGTTACCGGTGCTACTGGCCGCTCCTTTGGCTTCGGCAGAGAACCAGTCTGCCGAGAGTACGCAGAACAATACCGCAGAGTTGGCAAAGAAACTGCAAAACCCGATTGCCAGCCTGATTAGTGTGCCTATCCAGAACAACTGGGATTTTGATATTGGGCCAGCCGATGCGATGCGCTTTACCGCCAACGTACAGCCGGTGATCCCGTTTTCGATCGGTGATGATTGGAACCTGATAACCCGCACCATCATGCCCGTTATCCATGCCGAGTCCCCCGTGCCGGGCGGCGAAGCCCTATCAGGCATGGGCGACATCGTGCAGAGTTTCTTTTTGTCGCCCAAGAAGTCAGTGGGCGGCTGGGTTTTGGGCGGCGGACCGGTGTTCCTGTATCCATCCGCCTCCGAAGACCAGCTCGGCGGGAAAAAGTGGGAGCCGGTCCGACGGCGGTGGCGCTGAAACAGGATAGCGGCTGGACCTACGGTATGTTGGCCAATCATCTGTGGTCGTTCGCAGGTAATGATGGCCGGAGCGATGTCAGCGCTACGTTTATGCAACCGTTTCTGGCCTATACCACGAAGACCTATACCACTTTTGGGGTCAACACCGAATCCACCTATAACTGGGAAAGCAATCAATGGATGGCACCGCTCAATCTGACCGTACAGCAGGTGCTGAAGCTCGGTGCGCAACCCGTCGCGTTCACGCTCGGCGGTCGTTATTATGCCGATCGACCGGAAGGCGGAGCGGATTGGGGATTGCGTTTCGTGGTGACCCTGCTGTTTCCGAAATGAGCGAGGTCAGCAAAATGCTTTTAAATGAAACAACCAAGACCGATCCGGAGAATACGCTATAGACTTCCAGAAAATTAATTTCCAAAACAGTAAAAAACTCCTTTGAAGATATACTTATTTCTACTGAAAAAACTTAAAGGAGCACTTAAAATCATAACGCTAAGCTTTTCGAATTCAATTGTACAAAAACTG